>CALQOD010000051.1 GCA_943332105.1 Chitinophaga pinensis
AATCTGGCGGATGTTTAACAAATCGGCAACCTGGATAGCAAGGCAAGGTGCTCAATTGTAATGGAACAGCATTCGTTGTTGCATTAATTGCAGTACCACCATACCCGATAAGATTTACAGCATGTACATAGTCATTATTAGTATAGTTTGCCCATGATGTACCTAATGAATAAGTAGGCACACAATAAGGAATATCAATTTGGCAAGCACCCGGTAAAGTATAAGTTGTAGTTGTCGCAGGAATGCAAGTTGGAGAATTAAAAGGAGAAGGACACGTTGTTGGACCCCCAACTATCGCACCTCTAAAATCGCCATCCACAAAATTACCACCACCTGCGGTACCTTTCATATCATACACTAACCAGAAATACGTGGTATCATATTCTAAATAGAAACAATTCCCAGTTGTATTTTGAAAATCAAGGTTGGTAGCAATTGCACCACCTGTTAACGTAGTACCATAAATAGGTTTAGGATAAGATGCACCTGGTATACCTATACCTGTAGTAGGGAATGGGGAAACGTAAGAGGCGTTAAACTGATCATAACCGCCAGTGTAATATACTTTCGCATTTAAAATATCGGTTCCTATATTGCTACATCCGTTCGTATTGAATAGAAGGGAATCTAATTTAACTGGGTTATTTGTACCGGCTACAGTAAGTGCACCACAACCAGAATTACCTCCAACCACACAACGAACACCTAATATCATTTGATCTGTAGTGCCTGATGAAATTGATGCTAGATTTTGTTGAACCAAATTGAACTGAACATCAGTAGCCGACATTGCAGATGGATAGGTATTAACCGTGAATTTATCGAGGTACATATTATTACCAAATTCGGTTTTACCTTTAATTACAAAATAATTTCTTTTCGTATTGAAGGGAGCTGTTGTTGGTATTGTAAATCGATACTCATACCAACCAGCTCCATTAATTGCTGCCGGAGTTGCGGTAATTAAACGAGGGATAACATTACTTCCTGATTGATGATTAATTGGTGTTAAAGTCGCCCCTGGACCAGGTGCAAAACCAGCCCAAAAAACTTCTAAGCGATCGTTTGCCGTAGCTGCTCCCGCATCGCGATACACCCAAAAACTTAAGGTTGGACTTATTCCTCCATTATTACTAAAATCAAATGGTTTTGAGATTAAAAAAGCAGTATCTGTACCCGATACAAAAGAATTCAGCATGATAACATTGGTTCCACCACCTGAAACTGCTGCCACTGCACCACCCGTTGAAGCTGTCCCATTTATTAATGCAGGTACTATTGGAGACATTGTAGAAGCTGCTGCAACTCTTGAAAATTCAGCCACAATACCTTTACGTGAATTCCAACCCGGCATTGGAAAGAAGTTACCTTCTGCACTTTCTGTTTGGGTTACAACCTGCCCTATTAAATTTAGTGGCAGTATTAATAAAATTAATAATTTGTAATAATTTGATTTCATTGTATTGCGAGATTATTATTTTCTAAAATAAGATACGCAATTTACAAAACAATTTTCATTTCACAACCTTTTAATGATTGCCCTTTAATTATTATTCATACGTCTTAGTCGAATGCTCCACTAAACGATTCAATTCATTTAACTCTTCGGAAGTTAAATCACGCCATCTACCTGGTGGCATATCTAATTCAATATGCATAATGCGAATGCGTTTAAGCTTCGTTACTTCATATCCAAAATATTCGCACATTCGTCTTATTTGTCGGTTAAGGCCTTGCGTTAATATTATCCGAAAGCGAAATCGGTCCAACATTTCTACAAAACATTTATTTGTAGTAGTGCCTAAAATGGGAACACCGTTCGACATATCATCAATAAACTCCTTTGCTACTGGACGATCAACTGTTACAATATATTCTTTCTCGTGATTATTTTTTGAACGAAGGATTTTGTTAACGATATCACCATCACTGGTAAGAAGAATTAATCCCTCACTCAATTTATCTAATCGACC
Source organism: Chitinophaga pinensis (assembly GCA_943332105.1). GTDB lineage: Bacteria > Bacteroidota > Bacteroidia > AKYH767-A > OLB10 > CAINEC01. The sequence goes on from CALQOD010000051.1 coordinate 1,974, forward strand.
AATTGGAAATATGCGTTGTGGATGTTTAATATAATCAATGATATTATCCTTTTCATTATCGACATCAGTAGTGCAAACTATTCCGTTAGGCTTATTAAAAGCAATGTAAACAAAATCATCAACAGGTCGTGAAACAAGTTTATCGTCAACCATCACACTATCGCTGTTAGTTATTTTCGCTCCCATCGCAGCAACCGCTCCGTTCACTTTCACACGACCTTCCTCCACTAAGGTATCGGCGGCTCTACGAGAACAAAACCCTATTTCACTTAAAAATTTATTTATTCTAATGAGATTTTCTTCTGACATTTTTAATAATTCTAGCACAACAAAATTACTTCAAATACCAAAGCAGACACCGCATTAAGCAGATATCAACAAGTATTTCTTACCAGATGGTGGAAAAAAAATCAGAATTTGTATAATTTTTTTCGAAACTTTTCGTAATATTATACTTCTAACCCCTTTGTCAATTGAAACTTCGAACCGAAGAAATCGAGAATGAACGTAAGGCGAAATTCATGTCGCTTTATAATCCATTGCACGAAAGACTCGTTCGATTTGTTCAAACCATAGTTTGGGATAAAGAAGAAGCAAGAGATATTGTATCAGAAACTATTCTTGCATCTTACGAAAATTTTGATAAGGTAAAACATCACGAAGCGTTCTTATATTACCTATTTACGATTGCCAAGAGAAAGATGAACCGCAGATACGTTCAACAGAAAAGACAATCGCCTTGGACGGATGAGTTAAATGATAAAGCAGAAGATAGCTCTCCTGATGCGCTAAAACAGCTTCAGGTTAAAGAATTAAAGGATGCCATTTCTCATCTTCCTGAAAAATACAGAGAGCCGCTTGTATTATTTGAATTTAGCGGATTAACTATAAAAGAAATTGCCAAACTGACTCAACTTACAGAGAATGGCGTTAAGTCACGATTAGTAAGAGCAAGACAACAACTTTCACAAATTTTAGATGGATCTTTACATGAAAAAACAATTTAATAACGATTTAATTAATATAAATAATTTGGAAAAAGGCAAAACCGGAAATGCTAATTTAGACAAAGTATTTGCTGAAATGAATAGCACTCCGCTGATTCTTGTATCGGAAGAAGTTGGGTGTATTGTAGATAATGCAATGGTAAGTGATGTTACAGCGTCAGTTATAAAAAACACCATCATTTTAGGAGGAGCAGTATTAGCTTCTGCCATATTTGGCTGGATGTATTTTCAATACAATTCCCATCAAAAAGCTATAAGCTATCCAAAGAAAGCGCAAGTAAAAAAAATGATTCCGTTTGAACAAAATAAAATCAAGTTAAGCAGCTCGAATGGAAATTCTAATGTGTCTTCTGAAGAGAATTACATTATTACAGAGAGTAATAATAAAGTAAATAGTAATTCCATTATAACACCTACTAAAAGCACGAATCAAACGCTAGTGCATGATGTAAATTCAAATATAACTAGCGATAATTCAACTAAAAAAACGAATGCTGCCAAAACATTGAGTAAGACTGAGGATCAAAGTAATCAACATTTAGCTGAAGATCCGAAAAAATCAAACTCCAATTTTTCAAAAACAATTATTACACAGCGATACTTTGATGACGGTTCAGCGAAAATGACTTTAGATTATAAAAATCAGCCTGTTAGAATTACTATTAACTCTAGAGGAATTGAATCATTATTTATCAATAGTGAAGAAGTAGCTCCTGCTTTCTATTATTTATATGATGATTTAGCGTCTGAAGCATTTAAGCGTGCTAAAATCGAACCTCTTGCCCTGTCAACTAATGATGCTAATGCTAAACCAAATATCAGCGCAATGATGACCGGAGCATTAGTACGAAGAGGGCTTATAACTACAGGAGAAGAATTTAGTTTTGAGCTTAACTCTTCTACTGCAATTTTGAACAATACAAACTTAAATTCGAATGTTCAAAAAGATTTGCTTCAGGTTTATCAAAATGCTTTTGGCTCATCCTTGCCTCGAGGAGGTAAATTTATTATTGGCAAGCAAAAATAAACCATTACTTATTTATTAATTTCGTCAGTCCGTATCCGTTATAACATGAAGCGCCTTATTATTGTTTTAGTATTTACCTTGCCTTTCAATTACGCACGATGTCAAGAAGGTAAATTGTTCAAAGTAGATTTATTTGAAATACCTACTGAGAAATTCCAACAGGCAGCAGGATTTACTTTTAAAATTGCATGCGACTCAAAAGAGAATATAGCATTTAATGCCTGCTCATTGCCTTACGTCTATTTATACAACAATACAGGAATGCAAATAGACAGCATTACACTTCCTACAACAAAGTGTATCCGCAATATGGAGTTTGATGAATACGACAACCTCTTGATGATGGATAATGACGAGACGAATATTTATCGTTACAATCTCGAATCAAAAAAACTAGAAGTAGTGAATTATACGAAGCCCGAAGATTGGTTTAAATTGTTGAATCATTATTTCCGAAATTTTGAGATTCCTTCAATACCTACTTATTACAGTAACAACGATTATCTACAAGACTTTTATTTCACTCGCTTCCCTTACTCTTATAATTTATATCTAAATTATAAGAATGGTTATGTATATCAGACGCATTATAATTTTATCAAGCGAATCACAAACCATAAAACCTACTCCAATTTGCGAAAAGCAGATTACTGGTTTTCTGATAACTTGACTCCAAAGAGTAAAATACTTTTAATTGACGATGAAAAACAAACGGTCGTTTATTATGACCGCTTTTACAATTTGATTTACGAGAACTTTTCAAATTCAATGTTATTTGTAAACCCTGCCTTAGGCACTAATTCCGAACCAGCGCGTTTTGATTATTGTACGAATATCAAACAAAACAAAATTTATGGAATTGGAGGGTTCAATAAAAAAGGAATTCAAATCTGTAGCTGGTCGTTTTAAGGGTGATATTTAAAATATTAATACCACAAAAAAAAGGCTCCGAAATTCGAAGCCTCTTACTATCTTAAAGGGATTTTTATGCTTGTGCCATTGGCATTACCGTAACATAAGATTTATCATCTCTCTTTTTACGGAAAGCTACTGTACCATCAATTAACGCAAATAATGTATGGTCTTTCCCGATACCTACATTTTCACCTGGATGATGTTTAGTACCACGCTGACGAATGATGATATTACCAGCAATTACTCGCTGACCACCATAAATTTTTATACCTAAACGCTTACTGTGTGATTCACGACCGTTCTTGGAGCTACCGACACCTTTCTTGTGAGCCATTTTATTTTAATTTTATTCGGTTAATATTAATTAAGCTGTAATTGATTCGATTTGGATTTTCGTAAATGATTGACGGTGGCCATTCAATTTTTGATATCCTTTACGGCGCTTCTTTTTAAAGATCAAGACTTTGTCGCCTTTTAAATGTGCCAACACCTTAGCAGTTACTTTTGCTCCTGCTACAATGGGCGCACCCACTTTAACAGATCCATTGTTATCTACTAATAATACCTGGTCGAAACTTACTGAATCACCTTCATTTGCATCTAAACGATGAACGAAAACCGGCGCATCCTGAGATACTTTGAATTGTTGGCCGGCAATATTTACAATAGCGTACATGATATTTGTTTATTACTTTCCTTATTTTAAGGGAGGGCAAAGTTAATATTTTACTTAGAAATAAACAAATAAGTGTTGAGAAACTTCTCTTGAAAATTCGAATGACTGGTTTTCAGCGATTTAGGACATTAACCTTGAACCTTCAGCTTTGGCTTAATGGTAATTAGGGATATACCCGAAAGAATTGCTACCATAGCCAATATATGTATGCCGTTTAATTTTTCGCCATCCATAAAACCCCAGCACATCGCAACAATCGGAATCAAGTATGTTACGATACTTGCAAATAATGGCCCTGCTAACTTCACTAATTGAAAATATAAGTAATTAGAAACGGCGGTACCAAATAATGCTAAAGTGCAAATACACCCAAATGAGAATTTTGCCTCTGGCATCGTTTTAAAACGATCTAGGAAATCAGTTAAAAACAAATAAATAGTATAGGGAATTCCTGCAAATAGTAACCCTGCCCCTGAAATCACCAATGAATTAATGGATGAAAGCTGCCCTTTAATGGTATTTACACTCAATCCATAAAACAATGTTGCCAATACAATTAGCGAGGCATATAAAAAATTAAAATCGAGACTTCCATCAGCCCTTAAAAAAATCAAACCGGCAGCACCTAAAAAACCTACTGCCACACCTAGCTTCTGATAAAGGTTAAATCGGATTTTAAAGATAAATGCACCCAATAACAATGTAAAAACCGGCGTTAAGCCATTAAGCATACCCGCAACTGAACTACTCACATGCGTCTGTGCTGTTGCAAATAAAATAGCAGGCAACCCCGAACCAAAAACTCCAACAACAATTATATACTTCCACTTATCAGCAGGAATTTCTTTCAACTGCCTCGCAACCAAAGGCAAAGTAGCGAAGCAAGCAATCATCATTCTTATTGAAGCAAGCTGATCCGGCCTAAAGCTAACTAAGCCCCTTTTCATTAATATAAATGAACTACCCCATATCAGCGAAAGAGCAAATAAGTAAATCCACTTTGTTGATTTATTCGCCTGCATCTATTTCTTCCGTGGCTTAAAGTCTTTTTTCTGATTTGTTGTTCTATTTCCTGTTGACTTAAAGTCTTTTTTCTGGTTTGTTGTTCTATTTCCTATCGGTTTTTTTTCATGGAAAGCACCTCTGAAATCAGGGTCCTCTTTACGTTTCTGGCGATCAATTTCGCGAAGCATTTCCTGGCGCTCTTCAAAAGGGGTAACTAGCACTTCAATTTTATCAGGGATCGTAAGTTTTTCAATCTTTTGCTTAATCAATTCCTGAATTTTTTGCAGATGATATTCATCGGCTGGAGTTACAAATGTAAGGGATGCTCCTGTTTTAAATGCCCGACCAGTTCTTCCTATACGATGAACATAATCTTCATAAATAATCGGGACATCGAAATTAATAACATGTGTGACATCTGGTATATCCAATCCGCGAGAAGCCAAATCAGTAGTAATTAGAAATCGTAACTGCTCGTCTCCTCTGAAAGCCTGCATTGCATTAATTCTGGTTTGCTGCGTTTTATTGCCATGAATAATTCGAACATACTCAACTCCATATACCCGTTCCATATATTTTCCAATATCTGATGCAATGGCTTTTGTTTTACAGAAGACAATTACCTTTCTATAACTTTCATCATTAAACAAAAATTTTAATAAATTAATTTTCGTTTTTATGTTAGGTAGCTCATAAATTACCTGGCTAACGGTTTCGGCGGTACGAACTTCTGGAGAAATATTAATTTCAATTGGAAAAGCCATAAAGTCGCCAGATATTTTCTTCACAAGATCAGACATTGTTGCCGAGAATAACAAATTTTGACGCTTTCGCGGAACGACTTCTAAAATCCGATGAAACTGCGAAATAAAACTCTTATCCATTAACCGCTCTGCCTCATCCAATATCAGATACTTTATTTTCTTTGTTTGAATATGTCCTGCTAGATATAAATCTAAAAACCTTCCAGGAGAAGCTACTAAAATGTCTATACCTTCATTGATAGAAGCGATTTGCTCTTTTGCACCTTGACCTCCAAAAACAACAGCATATCTTAAGTCGGTGTATTTAGAAAGTTCTTTTAATGCGTTTCCTACCTGAATTGATAATTCCCTCGTCGGAACAAGTACCAATGCGCGAGGAGAATTTTCCTGTGCATAATTAAGCAATCGCAAAATAGGAAGTAAATAAGCAGCTGTCTTGCCAGTGCCTGTTTGAGCAATACCAATTACATCTTGTCCGCCAAGTATTACAGGAATAGCTTTTTGCTGAATATTAGTTGGGACCTCATATCCCAAATCATTAACAGCATTCAGTAATTGACGGTTTAATTTAAAATCGTTAAAAGAATTCACTCAGCGAAATTACGATTAATTATCGTCGAGTGTCAATCATTATCGTAATAACGTTATTTTACCAAATGCCTCCATGTGTTTGTGATGAATAGAAAGGTATTCCATTTTATAAACATAAACACCTTCCTGCACATTAGCGCCTTGATAGGTTCCATCCCATTCAGATTCTGGATTATCAGTTTCAAATAATACACGACCCCATCTATCTAACAATTGGAAATGAAAGCTGAAAACATTAACGGTAAAAAACTTCAAAACATCATTTTTGCCGTCATTATTAGGCGTAAAGCACGAAGGGATAAAAGCGTAAGAATTTATCACATGTAACAATACTTCACTTGAACTATCAATACAACCTTGATCACTCTCGCCAATCAATGTAATAACATAAGTACCTGAATCAGGATAATAATGAATTGGGTTGAATAAATGTGTAGTATCTGACCCATCTCCAAAATTCCAGATATAATTTAATGCACCCACTGATAAATTTGAGAATTGCACCATTGAATTATCATCAAATAGTATTGATGGAGTTACATTAAAATCAATATTTGGAACAGGGTAAACGGTGATTAAATTTGGTAAAGACAAACTTGATTCACATCCAATTGTACTTGTTACAGTAAGACTCGGAGAATATCCTCCAGCAATACTGTAGTTATGTGTTATCGAATTTCCGACTGCTGATTTACCATCTCCAAAATCCCAATTATAAATCACATTAGAAGGAATTGCTGTTGCATTAAATGTATAATCTAAACTACCACATTCAGCAGTATCCGTTTGATTAAAAACAATGACTGGCAAGTTCTGTATATTAACAGTAAAATCAGTAGTGTCACTACATCCATTTCCATCAACAACTACTAAATTATAATTCTGCGTAGCTGGAGGAGCAACATTTACAATTGACAAATTAGGCAGCCCATTACTCCATTGATAAGTAATTGGTAATACTTGATTTGCAACACTTGCATTTAAATTACAATTATCGCCTAAACAAATTGAATCGGCTCCGCTAATACTTACATCCAGAATTGGAACCGCATATATAACAATACTACGACTATCCGTGCAACCGTTTGCATCTGTAACAGTAAGGCTATACGTACCTGGCGTTAGTAAAGAAATATTACCAATCGTAGATGAAGTGTTCCATAAATAATTATACGATTGAACACCTCCTCCAACAATAGCTTGTATCGAACCGTTTGGCAAATTACAGGTGCTTTCAACTACAATAAAATTTAATTGTAATGAATCAGGTTGGTTTACGATAAATGTATTTGAACCTGTACAACCTAATTGGTCAGTAATATTTACTTGATAGGTTCCCTGATATAAATTTGAAGCAATACTTGATGAAGAAACATTTGGAATCCAATTATAAGTAATCGGTGCAATTCCTCCAATCAAATTTAAGGTGATATTCCCATCATTTGCTCCATAACATTTTACGTCATCAACAGCACCATTAACTATGGGCAATAAAACTACTTTAACAAAAAAATTAGATGTATCTGTACAACCTTTAGCATCCGTTACAATCAATTCAATGTTTTGCGATTGCGCAGGAGAAAAAGTAGCTGAGGAGTTATTGGAATTTACTGGATTCCAGTTGTAATTAAATGGAACCGTTCCATTATTGACAGTTGCATTTAACACCACCGAGCCTCCAACACAAATAGAATCACTTCCTGAAATCGTTAATTGAGGAATACTTGAAGAAGATATTGTTATAGAGGTATCCTTTGAGCATCCAAGATTATCAGTAATAGTAAGCGTATAAATTCCAGATACTATATTTTGGTTTGTAGCAGTTGCAACACCATTGCTCCAATTGTAAGCGTAATTGGGAGTTGCTCCTGAGGGATTAACAGTTATCGATGCATTTGCTAATTGACAAGTTGAATTGGTTATTGATGCATTGATTAAAATAGCTGTTGGAGAAGTTACAGTAGCATTGGCAATTGTAGTGCATCCATTATTATCGCTCACAGTTATTGTATAATTCCCATTACTTAATCCACTTCCAGTATTACTGCTAGAAACATTAGGCGACCACACATATGTATAAGGCGGCGTTGCGCCAGAAACACTTAACGAAATACTACCAGCAGAAACTCCGTAGCAATTATTATTGACGAGCGCAGGTAAAATATTTAATACACTTGGCTGTATAACAGTATTTGTTTGTGCACTAGTACACCCGTTTTGATCTGTAACGGTTACTGTGTAATTTCCTGAAGTCAAAGAAGAGTTTATTATGCCAGTTGCACCATTCGACCAACTATAGGTATATGGTGCCGTTCCACCTGTAGCATTAATTGTTATACTTCCACTAGCTCCGCTTGAACATCCAATATTCTGTATTATTGAGGGATTTAGACTGAGAAATGATGGATATTGAAGTGAAACTGTATCCTGTTTACTACACCCACTCGGATCGGTAATGGTACATGTATATGTTCCAGGGCCTAGATTAGAGATTGAACTTGTAGTTGCTCCAGTACTCCATAAATAAGTAAAAGGACCAGTACCAGCAACAATTGACGTATATGCACTACCGTTATTCTGCGGTATACATCCCGAAGGCTGAATAGATTGAATTGAAGATTGAAAAGGTACTGCAACTGTCACATTAACTGTATCATTTAGTGTCACGATAGCGCCATTACATCCATTATAAACCACCTGCGCTATGTATTGCGTATTTTGAGTTGGACAAACACTAAATAATGAATTATTACTGATAACAGCTCCATTCTGTAACCATTTAAAAGAAACAATACTTGACCCCATTGGCAAAAAACGGTACGCATCATTATTTACATTCCATACCGTATTATTTCTGCCTGTAATCGTATAAGCTACCGTTCCTGTGGCATTCTGAATTCCTTCGATTGCTAATCCTCCATTCCATCCCGAACATGAAGGCTTACTTTTTATATAAACGTCTATCGCATTAGTTGTTTCATACAAAACTATTTGAGAAGTTAAAAACAACGGATTATTACAAGAGCCTGTTGAAACACTATTGGGATCTCCATAATATGGAATTTGATAAAACGAAACTATCAATTTCCTACTAGGATATGTTCCTGTTAACTGCCAATATATATCACCTAGATTCGTGGGGTCAATATCTTCATATACTCCCATAATTGAATTAAGTGGTAATGCAGAATTAGGAAGTGGATTAACACCAACCAAACTCCAAGGACAGGTCCCTGGCCCCCCTCCTGCATACGAATTGTTAAATGAAATTAATCCATTTGAACCAACAACAACTTTATTATAGTTAACACCAAAAAAACAAAAGTTAAATGGCAAATTTACAGCGTTAGACCAAGAATCGTCAATATTAACAAGAATTGGAGTTCCTAAATTATAAGGATATGGGGTATAAGGAATTGGTATCGGTAAATAGGATGTCGTCTGTCCAGCATAAAAATAACTTCCGATTAAATCAACACAAGGATTAGCGCAAGTGACTGAAGTATCCCCACCAGCATCCACATAAGGATCTCCTTGAGCATTGCTTTTAACGGCCGTTAAAGAAACAATTGCAGATGCAAGAATAATGATGCTTATGTAATTTACTAATCTCACTGTAGAAATTTTTATCAATGCAATGTAAGGATTTTTAAAAACAAACCAACTATTGTGTCCTTATTATCGCCCCTAATCGTGATTCAAATTGCTTCATCAATTTGTCTATTGCCGTATCAATTTGCTGATCTTGCAAGGTGGCTTCATCATCGCGCAAAATAAAACTCAAGGCATATGATTTTTTACCGGACTCAATCTTATCGCCCTCATAAACATCAAACAAATTCACCTCCCTTAAAATTCCTTTTACAGAATTATAAGCTATCTCCTCCACTTCAGAATAGTTTACATTTTTATCCAGCACCATCGATAAATCTCTTCTTACCTCTGGATATTTTGTAGGCTCCTGCGCTCTTAAATCTGCTGAAGAAATAGCTCGCACGATTGTTTCTAAATCCAATTCAGAATAATAAACAGGCTGGCTGATATCATAAAGCTTTAAAGTCTTTTTATTAACCTCCGCAATACTCACCAAAGTGCGTTTCTTAAGCATTATGTCAATTGTCTGACTAAATACAGTTCCCTCTTTTTGTTCGATGTTCAATTTATATTCTTCAATTCCTATTGCGCTCAATACGCTTTGAGCAAGCGTCTTCATCGAGTAGATATCAACTGGGTTAACAGTTTTTTGCCAATGCTCTTTGTTTAACTCACCGCTAATCCAAATTGCGATTTTATTTTTCTCAGTATATAATCCGTTATTTACAGAGTATACCTTACCATTCTCGAATAATCGAATTTCTTTTTGTTTACGATTAAGATTATAAGCTATCGTTTCTAATCCAGGCAACAACATAGAGTTTCTTAGTACTCCTAAATCGTTGCTTAAAGGATTTAAAACTTCTACTACTGCATCCCCTTCATTCATCACAATATGTTGTGCTGTATCTTTTTTAGTTAAGCTATTGTTTAGAATTTCAAAAAACCCTTTACCAATTAAGGTAGCTGCAATTTTAATGTTCACCTTTTCAATATCTGGCTTTGAAGAACTGGAAACAGTCATCGATATTTTTCCAGGTAATTCAATAGCATTATATCCATAAATTCGGATGATCTCCTCGACTACATCGGCAGCTCGTGTCACATCAACTTTAAATGGAGGTACCGATAATGATAAACCATCTGTTGTTTCTGCATCTACTTGCATTCCTAAATCAGAAATTATTTTCTTGATTAAGTCGCGCTCTAATTGATTGCCGATTAAAGTATCTATATATTTATAAGCTAGTTCGATTTTGTTCCATACTATCGGTTGTGGATATAGGTCTATGATTGCATCTGCAATTTTACCACCCGCCAACTCTTCAATCATTTTTGCAGCTTTCATCATCGCAGTGATTGTCATTTCAGGATCTGTACCTCGCTCAAAGCGGAAAGATGAATCTGTGTGGATACCATGCAAACGCGATGCTTTACGAACTACAACAGAATTAAAATATGCACTTTCTAAAAAGATATTTTTTGTGCTTTCATTGACGCCTGCATTTTTACCTCCAAAGACACCAGCCATACACAAACTCCCTTTGCTATCTGCAATCATTAATTCAGTACCATTTAATTTACGCTCGATATCATCCAACGTAACAAACTTTTCTTCATTGGCTGAACGCTTAACAAGTATTGTATTGCCTTGAATACGATCTGCATCAAATGCGTGCAAAGGCTGACCTAAATCGTGAAGAATATAATTTGTAATATCTACAATGTTATTGATAGAACGAACACCAATAGCGCTTAATTTATTTTTTAACCACTGTGGCGACTGGCCAACTGAAACATTCGAAATATAAATTCCTGAATAACGAGGACAATCATTCGTATCTTGTACATTAACAGAAACAGGACCTGATAGATTTGAAACTTTCACAACACTAGTTAATGCAAGATGTAAATTTTTAATGTTCGTTAAAGCTGCTAAGTCGCGTGCAACACCATAGTGAGATGCAGCATCTGCTCGGTTAGGCGTTAAGCCAATTTCAAAAACAATATCTTTTTCAATCTGAAAATAATCGGCTGCCGCCATTCCAATTGGCGTTTCAGCAGGTAAAAGCATTATTCCTGCATGTGAAGTCCCTAGTCCGATTTCATCCTCTGCGCATAACATACCATTCGACTCTTCTCCTCTGATTTTTGATTTTTTTATCTCGAAGGACTCGCCAACCGCAGGATATAAAACTGCTCCGGGCAAAGCCACAATCACTTTTTGTCCTGCAGCAACATTAGGCGCACCACAAACAATTTTCTTTGGATCTCCATCACCAACATCTACCAAAGTAACACTTAACTTATCAGCATTAGGATGCTTCTCACAGGATAAAACATGACCAACAACTACATTTTGCAAACCGCCCTTTAAACTTTCCCATTCTTCCAGATGCTCCACCTCTAATCCACAGCCTGTAAGTAGGGTAGAAATATCATCGTGACTCAAATTTGTATCGATATGTTTGGATAGCCAATTCTTGGAAATTTTCATAAAGTAAAATTATACTCGCAAAGGTATAAAATTGAAGCAACGGGCAAATGCTTCAATTAGAAAAATAAATCAATAAGCAAACTGCTCTTAAGTACCTTATAATCTACTGTGGATTTGCTAATAACAAATGTTTTTTAAATTCCGCCTTGCTCGGAAAAAACTGTTTGAACTCTTTCGCAAATATTTGACTATTTCCTTCGGGTAAAGTAAACTCTACTACGGTTTTATTTTCCTCTTTACAAAGAACAATTCCAATCGTTTTATTCTCGTCTGGCGTCTTGATTTGTCGATCGAAGAAATTCACATACATCTGCATCTGGCCGATATCCTGATGTGTTAGTTTGCCAATTTTCAAATCGAAAAGGACAAAGCATTTTAAGAACCGATTGTAAAAGACTAAATCAACATAGAAGCTATCTCCATCAAAAGTAAATCGCCTTTGTCTGCCTTCATATAGAAACCCTTTGCCCAATTCAAGCATAAATTCTTCCAGCCGATCAATAATTGCCGATTCAAAATCACTTTCCGTATAATGATCCGCTTCTTTTAAATCTAAAAACTCAAGTACATAATGACTTTTCAATGCATCAGAAGGTTTTTCAATAAGCTGGCCTTTTTTAGCCAATTCTTTGACTCCTTTTTTATCTCTGCTTTTAGCCAGCCGCTGATACAACGCGGAATTTAATTGTCGTTGCAATTCACGAACTGACCAACTATTCTGTATCGATTCTATTTCATAAAAATTTCGTTCATCTTCATCATCAATTTTTATCAGTAAAAAGTAATGAGTCCAGCTAAGTGAAAAAGGATTTTTGAATTTCCGAATCACTGATTCTGATTTTTGATTGCCTCGTATTTTTAAGTCCTTTTTAGATGCATTTTCGAATTTCCGAATCACTGATTCTGAAATTCGATTATTATATATTAAATAGAATTTTCTAATGCGACTAAGGTTATCAATTGAATACCCTTTACCAAACTGATTTGTTAATTTATTGCTTAAAACTTTTAATGTTTCTTTGGCATAATCGGCTCTTATTTTTCCGTTTTGCTCATAATCAACTATCATCCTTCCTATTTCAAAATAGGTAAGCACCATGGTTGAATTTACATTTTGCACAACATGCTTTTGCGCTTGTTGTATTACTTCTTTAATAGATAGAAAAAGCAATCTGCTTGAAACAATTTTTGCCATACACGATATTTTAAAAATGAAAATGGTAGTGCAAAAATAACCTCAGCAACAAAGAAAAGCCAAAAAACTGGCTAGCGAGTTACTAACAAATCGGGCATTTTCAATATTAAGCGCAACAAAAAAGTGGGAATAGTTTACCTATCCCCACTCTGAAAATAAATATTATCCTGTGCGTTTTATTGCAAAATAATCTTCTTCACATCCACTGTATTTCCTTGTACATCCAACAAATAAACAAAGTAAATTCCGTTGCCTGTCCATGATATGATAAAGCCCACGCCTTGCGTGAGCGTTTATGCACTTACCTTGTGTATTTGAAGATTCCTAGTTTTCGACCACAAGAGTTGCTAAACGCAATATTTTTATTTCAGCTTAATGCTGTTTTAAATCATCTTTTTTTTTATTTATTCAAATATATTACTTTTTTGATATCAAACTTTTTTATACTTACCACTAAACAATTCACCCTCTTCCGCAATCTATTCAATTACCAAAGAGGGTGAACTATCATTTGTTATTTTCTTACGAAAGCATTTCTTTCACCAATGCCGATACAATTTTATTATCAGCCTTGCCAGCAAACGCTTTATTCGCTGCGCCCATCACCTTACCCATCTCAGCAGGTGTTGTTGCCCCTACACTTGTAATGATGTCTTTTAATGCTATGCGAATCTCTTCTTCGCTCATCATCTGAGGTAAGAATAATTCAATTACCGCTACTTCTTCCTGCTCTGTTTTTGCTAAGTCTTCGCGGCCTTGTTTGGTATAGATATCAATTGACTCTTTACGTTGCTTCACTAATTTCTGAAGCATTTTCATTTCTTCTTCTTCTGAAATTTCTTTTCCCACTTCACTGGTCTTTAGAATAATAATAGCAGCTTTTATCGCACGCAAGCCACGAAGCTTGGCTTCATCTTTTGCTAACATGGCTGCTTTTAATTCAACCATTATATTTTGTTCTAATGCCATAATTAATCTACTCTATCGTGTAAGAAGGAATTGTTAGCTCTGATTTCAGGGTTACGATCGTTTTCATCCATACTTAATGTTAAGCGAGAAATATTTGATTCAGCAGAATTTGGCACATTATCTAAAGAGACATTCTTACGCTTATATGCAGGCTCTCTTTCTAAATCATTAATACCACTTGGTGTACTCATCTTGAAATTTAATTCACGCAACCGCATAATTCTTTCTCTTGACCGCTTGTACATTTCTTCTTCTTTCGTCAATTCTGATTCAGTTATTTCTGAATTCGAATTCGCTTTTACTTCCTCATCTAAGTTAATCATTACAGTATTATTCATTTCTTCCTGAAAGAAAAACTCAGACACCGCATTTTCTGATTCACCATCCATTGTCACTTCAAACTCCAATTCGTCATTCTTTATTTCTAATTCTTGATAAACAGGAGCAATTTCTTCCGTTTCTTCAACTAGATCTTCATTTGATTCATTATAATCTTCATTAAAAAAATCTTCCGATCCTAAAGAATCTTCATCTTCCAACTCACTTACAATAGTATCAAGCTCTTCCATTTTAATTTGAGAGCCCATTTCGTTTTTAGATTCGATTACATTTCCTTCTAAGCTATAAACAATTTTTCTTTGCTCTTCTATCGGATTCACTAGAGTATGCACTAATTCAACAGGTCTAATTTCATCACGAACAATTAATACTGGCTCCATAGAATCCTTCACCTCAGCAACATTCTCTTCCATACGAGGAGCAGGAACTTCATTAGTTGAAGTTACCGTTACTTTTTCAGTCTCCCCGAGGTTAAAAACCACTCTGCCATCATTACGGCTAGGCTTACCTGTTACAACTTCATTAATTTTAAATCCTGTAGCAATAACAGTCACAGAAACTGAGCTTCCTAATTCAGGATCATTACCAATACCCATGATGATATCAGCAGTTTGTCCTGCCTGTGCCTGAATAAAATCGTTGATATCAGCAACTTCATCCATTGTTACTTCTTCGGTACCGCTAACAATATTTAACAAAATATAACGAGCTCCTTCTATATGACTGTCGTTTAACAACGGCGATTCAAGAGCTGCCTCTGCTGCACGGATAGCGCGGTTATCACCTTCTGCTTTTGCTGAGCCCATGATAGCAACACCACTATCCTTCATAACGGTAGTAATATCCGCAAAGTCAACATTTACATGCAATGTATTTGTAATAACTTCTGCAATACTCTTAGCAGCCACAGTCAATACATCATCAGCATAACCGAATGCCTTTGTTATTTGCAAATTACCATGAATCTCTCTTAACTTATCGTTGCAAATGATCAACAATGCATCAACATTTTTCTTCATCTCTTCGATACCAGCTTTCGCTTGCAAAACTCTTTTACTACCTTCAAATCCAAAAGGAATAGTAACTATACCTACTGTTAAGATTCCTAACTCACGAGCGATACCTGCAATTACTGGAGCAGCACCTGTACCTGTACCACCACCCATTCCCGCAGTAACAAAAACCATACTTGTATTGTCTGATAATAACTGCTGAATTTCTTCTACATTTTCAATAGCTGCTCTACGACCAACATCAGCAATAGCACCAGCACCACGACCAGCTGTAAGTCCTAAGCCCAATTGCACCTTTGTAGGGACACTTGAATTATTCAATGCTTGTGAATCGGTGTTACATACAATAAAATCTACACCTTTAATACCCATGCTGAACATGTGATTTACGGCATTACTTCCACCTCCACCAACACCAATAACTTTTATTACTGGAGAAGTATCAAATTTTTGATCTAGCTCAAACAACGATGGGCTTTGATGTGGGTTTTCAAATTGATTCATAATTATGATTGGTTTTTATTTTTTTCAGTTTAATTTATTA
>CALQOD010000052.1 GCA_943332105.1 Chitinophaga pinensis
CCTTGTCCTCTGTCGCTTTACAATGGCGATACATTTCGGGTAAGTCATTCAGCATTGAAAAGTCGCCCAACGGTAAACAGAAAGTCCCGAAAGAGTAAAATACTAATAGAAATATGTTGACTGCTTTTTTCAATGTTGTTCTTATAACTGCAAATGTAAGGTTTTATTGTCAGGTCTTGACGGTCTTGAGTGCGGTTGGGCAAAATTAAATGTGCTGCAAAAGCGTTGGCTTGTGTGTCGGCTTGCAGCTCTTTTAATTTTGCGAAGCGTTGGCATTTTGTCGTCCGTTTTTAGCATTGTCGTTGATGGGTGCACTGTCGTCATAGAGTTACCGATAACTACCTTATACACGCTATAAAACTTCCTTATATTTCTGTATTGGGATGTATTGGCGCAGTTTTGTTTCGTATGTACTAAAGTAGTATAAATATCTATAAATCATCAAAAGGTGATTTTATTTTTTGAATACTATGGGGCTAACTGTTTATTCCCGCTACTCTTTTTCGCGCATCATTAGATCTATTAATGATATCTGATAATAGCATAAACAACCAAAGATATATAAACCCATTAACTACTCAAAATATAAAAAGTACCATCATAAATAATACCCTCTTGTCACCTAGGCAATTCCCTCCACACATCTTTAACTGTATCTAGCAACCCACCTTAAAATTTATTATCGCATTAATCTCAGAACATAATCGCTCCAAGATTGTTATTGAGTGCATAATGGGTTTTGAATGCTAAATTATTTGCATTTCGAAAAAAAGCAGAAAATTTAAAAAAGTTGAAACGAGCAATACTTAAAAACAAGTTCACTTTTGCTAATAAGAAAAAGAATCCGAAAAGAAAATTACCAATAAAACTAACTAACTTTGAAGAGCAATAGTATTATAAATGGTAGCACTGCAAGGCTTTATTCAACAAAGCCATCCCATCATATTTCAGGTAGTTTTTTGTTTTTTTGTATCCTCAACAAACAATGTAATCGCATACAAAAACGTAAAGCATGTCTAAAGCAGTTGTTATAGGTGCAGGGATTGCAGGAATTGCGTCTGCCTTGCGTTTACGTGCAGCGGGAATAGAGGTTGAAGTTTTTGAGACTAATGATTATCCCGGAGGCAAACTGCATGCATTTGATTTGGAAGGTTATCGTTTCGATGCTGGTCCTTCACTATTTACAATGCCTGAATTAGTCACTGAGCTTTTTCAGTTATTCGGAGAGTCATCAGCAGATTATTTTGAATATAGTCGTAAAGATTCGGTTTGTAATTATTTTTGGGAAGATGGTATTCGCTTTAATGTAAACTCGAATAGGGAGCAATTTGCTAAAGAAGCTGCAGCTAAATTTGGCATAGAGGCTGAAACCTTGTTAGCCTATTTAAAAAAGAGTCAAAAGAAGTACGAATTAACCTCCCCTTTGTTTCTAGAAAAGTCCTTGCATAAGGTCAGCACGTATTTATCTAAAGATACGCTCAAGGCTTTATTGCAAATGGCTGATATGGGCATTTTCACCAATCTAAATTCGATTAATCAATCAGAAATACAGGAACCGCATCTTGTTCAGTTATTCAATCGGTACGCTACCTATAATGGCTCTTCGCCCTATCGTACACCCGGCATTATGAGTATGATTCCGCATTTGGAGTTGTATTTAGGTACCTATTTCCCAAAAAACGGAATGCATAGTATTACGATGAGCCTTTACCAATTGGCAGTAAAACATGGCGTTCAGTTTAACTTTAATCACAAAGTAGAGCGAATCATTGTGAAAAATAATCGAACGATAGGTATACATGCAAATCAAAAAGATTTTTTTGCAGATAACATCATATCGAATATGGATATATTTTCTACTTACAAGAAATTATTACCGAATGAATCGCACCCTAAACGCACCTTGAGTCAAGAGCGTTCGAGTTCAGCAGTTATTTTTTATTGGGGAGTAAAAAAAATGTTTCCAGAGTTAGATTTACATAATATTTTCTTCAGCGGAAATTACTCTGAAGAGTTTGCACATATTTTCGATCATAAAACATTATTTAGCGACCCAACTATCTATATTAATATTACTAGTAAGGTTAATAAAAGTGATGCTCCTGCTGGATGTGAGAACTGGTTCGTTATGATAAATGCGCCTGGTGATTATGGTCAAGATTGGGAAGCATTAGTTACTCAAGCTCGTAAAAACATAATCGAAAAATTAAACCGCTTGCTAGGAATCAATTTAGAATCTCTTATCGAAGTTGAAGATGTGTTAACTCCTCCTCAAATTGAATTGCGCACGAGTAGCTACAGAGGGGCACTATATGGTGCTGCAAGTAATTCGAAATTTGCAGCCTTTCTAAGACATCCAAACTTCTCCAATCAGCTAAAAAATTTATACTTCGTTGGAGGCTCCGTTCATCCGGGAGGCGGAATACCACTCTGCCTTCTTTCTGCAAAAATCACCTCCGAATTAATCAATTCCGCTAAATGATAAATTCTATAATTAATAAAAATAACATATCCATCTTTGCTATTTGGTTGGTAACCATTTCAGGTTTGATTGGTATTTATTTAGGACATTTGGATTGGTTCATATCCAAAACACCGATGAATCTTATTTTGGGTATATCACTTTTGTATTGGAATTTTCCACCCAAAAATGGTTTGCAGAGTTGGACAATTTGGCTTGTTGTATATATAATAGGAATGAGTGTGGAGCTCATTGGAGTAAATACAGGTTTGCTTTTCGGAACTTATCACTATAACGAAAACCTAGGGTTAAAAATAGTTGGCGTTCCTATTTTAATTGGTATTAATTGGGTAGTACTCACCTTCCTTACAGCTAATATATCTAAACGTTATATTCAGAACAGATGGCTGGCTATCCTATCTGGAACTATTTTAATGGTAGGACTTGATTTCTTTATCGAACCCATAGCGCCTATTTTTGATTTTTGGCATTGGGACTTAGGATATGCTCCACTAAGGAATTTTATAGACTGGTTTGTTGTTTCATTTATTTTGCAAATGATTGTGATAAATGATTTACCAGAAAAGTCGGATTCATTTCCTATTCACCACTTGGCCTCTCAATTCGTTTTTTTTGTATTCTTCTATTTCTACTTTAAACATTGATATTGCTATCATTGGTTCGAGTAAGCTAGTAAAGTTGGCTCTATTTATTTGATGTAAGATAAGAATCTAGAACGTCGACACCGCCCCACTTTCCTATTGATTTATATGGCTGAAAGCGAATAAACATCTCTTCTTTATACCAATCTAATTCTCGTGTTTTTTTAATTGCTACTTGATGCTCAGGACTTTTATAAGCAAAGTTTTTAAGGTCTTCTTTTGATTTCCAAATACTAAACGTAGCCATCTGCACCAAAGGAGCTTCGCCTATTCCTTTAGTATATATAAGACCAGGGCAACCATCTTTAATTGGCTGTTCTGAAACAGGTACATATCGCCAAAATTTAATCAGCTTATGTTTACGGATGGTAGCACGGGTAATTACAGCAATAAGTTGGTTAGACTCATCTAAGTCTGTTGATGTAGTAAAAGGATTGCCTCCTGCCCAAAGTCCTTTGACATTTATCACTTTCATAAAAACAGTCCAGTTCTCAGTGCTATGATCTTTGTAGCGTTTAAAAATCTCCGCTTCTTGGAAAAAGTGTTTAGCAGATTCTTCATTGTCCCACACTCAAAGTAAAGCATACACACCCCAATCGGGAAACGGATTAAAACCAAGGTTTTTTCCACTCCCCATAAGCTTATAAAAATTTAGTCCTTTCGTTTTGCTTATGTGAGCATGAGCAAATTGCATTTGAAAAAACGCCCATATCTTATTTGAAAAAGTATTAAAGCGAAATAAAGTCAATGTGGAAATGCACTGCATCCTTAGAATAAGTTTAGAATAAACGTTTAATTAAATAAAGACAATTCTTAATTCTAATCCTACCTCGAATTCTTGTGCCTTAACCTCAAAGCAGTCAAGGTCTTTTTTGTCTCCGCTGGGAAGTCACCATTCATCATCCACTCGAAGTAAGAAGGCTCGTTTGAGAAAACATCATCTACTGATTTTCCTTTGTGCTTACCAAAGTTAAACACCTCCTGACGTTTATCGTTGTATATAATTCGTCCAGCTAAATCTACATTCGAATTCATCGCTGTGAAGGTTGCAAGTCCTGGTATATCTTTCGCCAGCGACTCATACCTTTCTAACTGCGCCATTAACACTTCATACGTTGCAGTAATATCTGCTTCGGCACTGTGTGCATTTTCAATTTCCTTGTTGCAGTAAAATTTGTATGCTGCAGATAAAGTACGTTGCTCCATCTTATGAAAGACATTTTGCACATCCACCATCTTACGATTACTCATATCGAAATCGATTCCTACACGTAAAAACTCATCCACTAACAGCGGCACATCAAATTTATTGGAGTTGTATCCAGCTAAATCGGAATTACCTATAAAGGCAGAAATCTCAGATGCTAATTGTTTGAAATTCGGTTCGTTTTCTACATCCTTGTTATAGATGCCATGCACCTTCGATGCAAATTCAGGAATAGGAATTTCAGGATTAACGCGCTTTGTATATACCTGCTTAGATCCATCAGGCATTAACTTTAAAATGCTAATCTCAACGATACGATCACTTCCAACAGTAATACCTGTTGTTTCTAAATCGAAAAATGCCAAAGGCTTAGTTAATTGTAACACCATATTTATTTAGTTTGGAAATTTAACTTCTATCACTTGTTTGTATTCACCATTCACGGTTAAGGTAATTTCTTCAGCTCTACCAAGCTTTGCATGCTTTGCTAATAGTTTGTATGTACCATTCGGTAAAGCTGCATCAAAACGACCATTTGCATCATTGCTTGTTAACGTAGTAACTGCTGCTCCTGTTTGTGCATCTGTGATTGTAATATAAGCACCTTTAGCTGGCATACCTGTCAAGGCAAATGTTTTCCCTTGAATCCAAGTAAGCGGTTTCTCAACTAACGAAGTGGTAGATTTAAAACTATAAATATCATAATCGCCTAATCCGCTATCGCGCACCTGACAAACATAACCCGATTTACCATCTGCTTTTAATGCTGGAGGATAATCATCATACAACGTATTCAAAGGATATCCAATATTTTCAGGCTTGCTGAATCCTTCTTTCGGGTCTTTCATCACGACCTTAAAAACATCATAACCTCCGATGCTTCCATGTCCGCGAGACGAAAAGAATAATGTTTTGCCATCAATCCACATAGAAGGATAATCATCATCGTAAGCAGAGTTAATGTTATCACCTAAGCGCTCTGGCTTTGTCCAAGAAGTAGATTCAGTGCGTGTACTTATATAAATATCTTTTCCTGTTTTACTTCCTGGCGCTTCATATGAAAAATAAAGCGTCATTCCATCAGGTGTTAATGTTGCACCTGTCTCATCAAGTTTAGTAGTAAAATCTTTTCCTAAGGCAACTGGCTTCTCCCAAGCTTTACCAACTAATTTAGAAATCATCAAGTCGCGATACACCTCTGGAGAATCGAAATACGTAATCATTTTATCGGCTGCTGGAGAAATATAAAACAACTCATCAAATTCTGCAGTATTCAAATTAATTCCAGCACTTTTTGCTTTACTAACAGCAGTATCATTTTGTATCCAGAAGAAAATATCAGAATATGCTATTCCATCAAAATCAAATAAACCACCGGTAGTGCCTTTTCTTTTTGAACTAAAATAAACAACTGAATCGGATACACCCATCAAAGGGCGGTAATCCGCACCGTTAGAGTTTATGGTCTTCGACATATTCGTGAACGAAACTTCATTTGCTTCAGCAGTTAGTTTCTTTGCATTCGTTGCCCACTGTACTTGCATATCAAAAAGAGGCTTTAACTTAGAATCAATCGAATTGTGCTTTTCGACTCTGAACTTTTCATAAGTTTCTAATGCTTTATCATACAGGCCAGCATAAAAATAAGCGCGCCCTAAATCGAATGTTACATCTTTAGGTTTATCTTTTGAATTTGCATTTGAAGCAAACTCCATGTAAGATATAGCCTTTGCTTTGTTAACATTCGTGTACATATAGCAAATACCTAATTTGTAATTATAATCAGCATTCCCTGGTTCAGTTACAACAAGACGCTCATAGATAACTTGCGAGAAATTATAGGATCCACCTTTGAAGTTTAAATCAGCTTCCGATTTTGCGGCCTTTACTTCATCAGGCAAATAAGGTTTAATAGCAGGTACTTTCTTTTGCGCTATTGAAAACAATGGCAGAAACAAAACAAGAGCAAAAATTAATTTTTTCATAGTGTTGGATTTATATATGCAAAATAAACGAAAAAATAAGAGGATTAAGGTGCAGTAGAAACGACAATTATCACATACTTATTCACAACTTACGTCCCTTCCATGAGCCTCGAGCCATCCATCCTGAAACAATTGTAATCAAAAATACAATTGGATAAAAAACAGAAAGCATCAATACCTGTGTAGCGCTCAACGAAGAATTGTAATAAGCGTAATACCGCTTGATAAGAGAATGTTCAGCACTGAATCGGAATAAAACTGCAATCAGCAAAATCAACAGATAATAAACGTTCACAAAGGCCGCTACCATCATAGCAACCATTCCCAAATTGGAAAGCAAAAACAAGAAACCTATTTGTAGTAAATTCTTGTCTTTGTAATGTCGAGCTTTCATTCCCCAGCGACTCCTTTGTTGAAAATAGTCTGACCATGAATTGACAGTTGCAGTTGTGATTTTTGATTTAGGATTCGATACCACGGAATCATTCCATTTATGCGCGAAGGAAAGCATCAGAAATACATCATCGCCACTTGTAATATGCTGATGATTTTTATAGCCTTCGACATCCGTAAATGCATCCTTTCGAAAAGCTAAATTAGCTCCACTGTTCAGCAAGGGTTCATGGCGAAATAAAGAGGAAATACCAGCAGCTTGCAAAATAGCATACTCTTGCACTTGTAAAACATTCAATAAATTATTTCCACTTCCTTTCAACTCAACTACTCCACAAATCATTTCTACCTCATTTAATTTCGGGTGCGACATTAACATTCGTAACGCTTTCGCATCCCAGTTTGTATCTGCATCGGTCGTTACAATCCAAGTATGCGTTGCTTCACTAATACCGTTGGTAATTGCTGCTTTTTTTCCGTTAGAAGATGCTTGAATTATTTTGTAAGGATATTTTAGTACAGCATTTTCTATAACTGAAACACTCTTGTCATCACTATGATCATTCACAAAAATGCATTCGAGCAATTCAACAGGATAATCAAATTGATTGATATCATTTAAAAGAGCCGAAAGATTTTTTTCTTCGTTTCGGAATGGAATCACCAATGAAACAGAAGGCAGATTTTGCTTTTCACCTTCTACAAAAAACGATAACACTTTTTCATCCCACACTTTACTAAGACCTCTAATCCAAAAGGAATAAAGCATCGTCATCAATAAACAAGACCACATTATTCCTTCAATCATTTTTTTGAAATTTAAATTTCGCAATCATAAATGCACCAAACAGTGCAGGTATAATTAAATTAATCATCCAGATTAACAAGGTAACTGACAATACTGCAAACGGCGAATTAAGCTCAGAAAAAGCTAAAAGATTCAGGCTACCACGCGTTCCAATTTCAGCAATTGCATAGGTAGGTACAATTGCAAGTAAAAAATAAGATGTCGCAGTCATACTCAAACATTCTGAAAAATCAATGGAAGTATCAAGCATTTTAAACAACACAAAATATTGAAGAGGAAATACCATATAACGAATCAATGAAATAAGATAAACCGTTGTCATTTTCTTTTCACTCACAATAGCAAGTTGATCGGTATCCTTATTCCATTTTTGTAACCACTCAAAGCGACTAATCCATTTTAAAAATAGATCCAATTTAAACCATACTATACTTACAATTACAAGCGTCACTAACGCAATCGGAGTAACGAAAACATCAACTGGACTTGCATACTTGGATGCAGCAATCGCGATTAGTCCAACTTGAATAGTAACTAACAACTGTGCGGAGCTTCCAACAAACGACATCAGGGCGCCATTTGCTCTATTTTCACTCTTAAGATAAGCTATTTTTCCAGCAAACTCTCCTACTCTATTTGGCGTAATAAATCCAATAGCAAGTCCAGATAAAACACCTTTTACGGCTTTATAAAAACTAATATCCTCCACTTTATTCAGCAAGTATTTCCATTTATAACTTTCCAGCGACCAATTTAAAAACATCAGTATAAAAGTAAATACTAAAAAGAAAAATACTTTTACAGAATATAATTTTTCGAGGAGCAAATTAAAGTTGCTAAAAGAAACAACACGACTTTTAAACTGAAAATAAATCACCACCAATGAGGCAACAAGCACAACGAACTTTAAAAAATTCAGAAGTTTGTTATTGGTGAATGACATAGTATTGAAATATAAAAGACGCAGCATAACACTGCGCCTTAAAAACATTTACGGTTGATTAAGCCTGCGCTGTTGGTCCACTAAAATTCATTGGCAGTTCCATTCCTTCTGTATGCTTAATTGGACCATGAACCGCTTCATACTTATGAATATTGTCTGCTAACGCATTCAACAATCGTTTTGCATGCTGTGGAGTTAACACAATTCTTGACTTAACACGCGCCTTAGGCACGCCAGGCATCACTTTCACAAAGTCTACAACAAACTCTGAATTAGAATGCGTAATAATAGCGAGATTCGAATAAATACCTTCAGCAACCTCCTCAGATAATTCGATATTTAATTGGTTTTCGTTTGAATTTTCCATTTTTAAAATTTTTCTTTACGAATATACAAAACTAAATTGGGCTATAAAAAGAAAGTCCCAGCCTAAGCTAGGACTTTCGTACTCTATGAATCAGCGATTAAGCTTCTATTGTTTCTTGCTTTGACGCCATTAATAAATCGTACTCTTCTTGAGAACCAACGATCATCTTGTCGTAGTCGCGCAAACCTGTACCAGCAGGAATTAAGTGACCAACGATTACATTTTCCTTCAATCCTCTTAAATAATCGATGCTACCACGAATAGCAGCTTCGTTCAATACTTTAGTAGTTTCCTGGAACGATGCAGCAGAGATCCAGCTCTTCGTATGTAATGAAGACTGAGTAATACCTTGCAACAATGTTGATGATGTTGCAGGAATTGCATCACGTGCTTCAACTAAACGCATATCCTTACGCTTTAATTGAGAGTTCTCATCACGTAAACGACGAAGGGTTAAAATCTGACCAGCTTTTAAATTTGGAGAATCACCTGGCTCAGTTACCACTTTCTTATCAATGATTTGATCATTCTCTTCGAAGAAATCAATCTTGTTTACAGATTGTTTCTCTAAGAAAGAAGTATCACCAGCATCATCAATAATTACTTTACGCATCATCTGACGAACGATCACCTCGAAATGTTTATCATTAATTTTTACCCCTTGAAGACGGTAAACTTCCTGAACTTCATTTACAAGATACTCTTGTACTGCAGTTGGTCCTTTGATAGATAAAATATCATTAGGAGTAATAGCCCCATCTGATAATGGAGTACCGGCACGGGTGAAGTCACCGTCCTGAACTAGAATATGCTTACTTAATGGAACAAGATATTTTCTCGCATCACCATCACGGGAAGTAACAATGATTTCACGATTACCACGCTTAATTCCGCCATAGCTTACAATACCATCAATCTCAGCTACAACAGCAGGATTAGATGGATTACGCGCTTCGAATAATTCGGTTACGCGAGGAAGACCACCGGTGATATCACCTGTTCGACCTAACTGACGAGGTATTTTTACTAAGATTTCACCTGGCTCGATGCGAGCTCCTTCTTCAACTGTGATATGAGCACCTACCGGAATGTTATATCCTTTCAATATCTCTTTACCGCTCATTACTTTAATTACAGGAGTCTTGGTTTTATCACGGCTATCCATGATGATTTTCTCCTGGAATCCAGTTTGCTCATCTGACTCAACTTTAAATGTAACGCCTTCTTCGATATACTCGAAACCAACCTTACCACCGAATTCAGAGATGATTACTGCGTTGAATGGATCCCACTCACAAATCATATCACCTTTCTTCACTTTATTTCCTTCTTTCACAAATAAGTGTGAACCATATGGTAAGTTGAATGATGCTAAAACCACTTTCGTTTTTTCATCAATAATTCTTAATTCACCAGAACGACCTACCACAACTTCAAAATCTTGCTTTAATTCTAACTTTGTATCTTTCTTTCCGTGCTTAATACATCTTACTTCTTCGAATTCTATAATTCCATCGAATTTAGCTTCGATTTTATTATCAGTAGCACCTTTTGTTGCAACCCCACCAACGTGGAAGGTACGAAGTGTTAACTGAGTTCCTGGCTCACCGATTGACTGTGCGGCGATAACACCTACAGCTTCTCCTTTTTGAACCATTCTGCCTGAAGAAAGATTTCTTCCATAGCATTTTGAACAAACTCCTTGTTTCGATTCGCAGGTTAATACTGAACGAATTTCAACAGTTTCAATTGGTGAAGATTCTATTAATGCAGCTACGTCTTCGTTGATTTCTTCTCCTGAAGTTATCAATAAATTTGCAGTTTGCGGATGAATAATATTGTGTACCGAAACACGACCTAAAATACGATCATATAAACTTTCAACGATCTCTTCTCCATTCTTCAATGCTGTCATTGCTAAACCACGAAGAGTTCCGCAATCAGTTTCATTGATGATTACATCTTGAGCAACGTCTACCAAACGACGAGTTAAGTAACCCGCATCTGCTGTTTTCAATGCTGTATCGGCAAGACCTTTACGAGCACCATGGGTTGAGATAAAGTACTCAAGAATTGAAAGACCTTCTTTAAAGTTAGATAGGATTGGATTCTCAATGATCTCACCGCCTGTAGAACCTGACTTAGATGGTTTCGCCATTAATCCCCTCATACCACCTAACTGACGAATCTGCTCTTTTGATCCACGAGCTCCAGAATCAAGCATCATGTAAACTGCGTTGAAACCTTGCTTATCATTTGTTAATTGCTTCATCAAGGTTTCTGTAATACGCGAGTTCGTGCGCGTCCAGATATCGATGATTTGGTTATAACGTTCGTTGTTGGTAATGAATCCGCTATTATAATTACCCATTACTTCATCAACTTCAGCGTTTGCTGCACCAATAAATGCTTCTTTTTCTTCCGGAATGATTACATCATTTAAGTTAAATGATAATCCTCCACGGAAAGCCATACGGAATCCTAAATCTTTGATAGCATCTAAGAATTTCGCAGCTTCAGCAACACCGGCCTCTTTTAATACTCGACCGATAATATCACGAAGTGATTTCTTCGTTAAAAGTTCGTTGATATAACCAACTTTACGAGGAACAACTTCGTTTACCAACACACGACCTACAGTAGTTTCAACAATTTTAGACTCAAGTGTATTATTTACATTAACATGCGTTTTTACTTTAATCCAAGCATGTAATTCTACTTGACCTTCGTTGTAGGCAATGATTACCTCTTCTGAACTATAAAAAGTAATTCCTTCTCCAACAACTTTTAAATCGCTGGTAGATTTCTTTCCTTTTGTCATATAATAAAGTCCAAGTACCATGTCTTGAGAAGGCACCGTAATAGGAGCTCCATTAGCAGGGTTAAGGATATTATGAGAAGCAAGCATTAACAATTGTGCTTCTATTATTGCAGCATTTCCTAATGGTAAATGCACGGCCATTTGGTCACCGTCGAAATCGGCGTTGAAGGCAGAACAAACCAGTGGATGTAATTGAATTGCTTTACCCTCAATTAGCTTAGGCTGAAATGCCTGAATACCTAATCTATGGAGCGTTGGGGCGCGGTTTAACATTACCGGATGTCCTTTCAATATGTTTTCTAAGATATCCCAAACGATTGCATCCTTACGATCAACAATTTTCTTTGCACTTTTTACTGTTTTAACAACACCACGCTCAATCATCTTACGGATAATAAACGGCTTAAATAGCTCAGCTGCCATATCTTTAGGAAGACCGCACTCGTGTAATTTCATTTCAGGTCCTACAACAATTACTGAACGTGCAGAATAATCAACACGTTTACCTAATAAATTCTGACGGAAACGACCTTGCTTACCTTTCAATGAATCAGATAATGATTTCAATGCACGGTTGCTTTCAGTCTTAACTGCATTTACTTTACGACTGTTGTCGAATAATGAGTCAACCGACTCCTGAAGCATTCGCTTTTCATTACGTAAGATTACTTCGGGCGCTTTGATCTCGATTAATCGCTTCAAACGATTATTACGAATAATCACACGACGATATAAATCGTTCAAATCTGAAGTTGCAAAACGACCCCCATCCAATGGAACGAGTGGACGTAATTCAGGTGGAATTACAGGTACTACCTTTACAATCATCCATTGAGGACGATTTTCGATATGCGTATTTGCCTGACGGAATGCTTCAACAACCTGAAGACGCTTTAAAGCTTCATTCTTACGTTGCTGAGAAGTTTCATTATCTGCCTGATGACGAAGATTAAAACTTAATTGATCTAAATCTAAGCGAGATAATAAATCATATAATGCATCCGCACCCATTTTAGCGATGAACTTATTTGGGTCAGTATCATCTAAGTGATAATTTTCCTTCGGAAGTGAATCTATATGATTCAGGTACTCTTCTTCCGTTAAGAAATCAAGATAATTTACTCCATCAGCAGCTTTAACACCTGCCTGGATAACTACATATCTTTCGTAGTAAATAATTAAATCTAATTTCTTAGTTGGTAATCCCAATAAATAACCAATTTTATTCGGTAATGAACGGAAATACCATATATGTGCGACTGGAACAGTAAGAGTGATATGTCCCATGCGTTCACGACGCACTTTTTTCTCTGTTACTTCAACACCGCAACGGTCACAAACAATTCCTTTATAGCGAATACGCTTGTATTTTCCGCAATGACATTCCCAATCCTTTACAGGTCCGAAGATGCGCTCGCAAAACAAACCATCTCTTTCGGGTTTATAAGTTCGGTAGTTGATAGTTTCCGGCTTTAATACTTCACCACTTGATTGTTCAAGGATGTATTCCGGACTTGCAAGGCTAATTGTAATTTTAGAGAAGTTACTTTTTAGCTTTTGTTCTTTTTTAACCGCCATGTATTTTTTTCGGTAAGACGTTATCGTTAGTTTAAGAGATACTTTATTTAGTTATTCGGAACACGAGAAATTAATCAAGTGATACTTTAAGACACAACCCGCGTAATTCGTGTAACAATACATTGAACGACTCAGGAATTCCTGGCTGAACCATATTTTCACCTTTTACGATTGATTCGTATGCTTTCGCACGGCCCATAACATCATCCGACTTCACTGTCAATAATTCCTGAAGAATATTAGCAGCACCGAATGCTTCTATAGCCCAAACCTCCATCTCTCCAAAACGCTGACCACCAAATTGTGCTTTACCACCAAGAGGCTGCTGAGTAATTAAAGAGTAAGGTCCAATAGAACGAGCATGCATCTTATCATCAACCATGTGACCTAATTTCAACATGTAAATAATGCCTACAGTTGCTGGTTGATGGAATCGCTCTCCCGTACCACCATCAAATAAGTAAGTAGATCCGAACTTAGGTAATCCTGCTTTGGTAACCCATGAATCAATTTCTTCAATAGTTGCACCATCAAAGATTGGCGTTGCGAACTTTACACCTAACTTCTGACCAGCTAATGCAAGTACAGTTTCGTAAATCTGACCAAGGTTCATACGAGATGGTACTCCTAATGGATTAAGAACGATATCTACTGGTGTTCCATCATCAAGGTAAGGCATATCTTCATCACGAACAATTTTCGCAACTATACCTTTGTTACCATGTCGTCCCGCCATCTTATCACCTACTTTCAGCTTGCGCTTCTTAGCAATATAAACTTTTGCTAATTGCATAATTCCAGTTGGTAATTCATCTCCGATTTGTATCTGGAATTTCTTACGCTTGATTGCGGCAAGAACCTCATTTACTTTCACGATATAATTCGTAAGTAAACGCGTAATCATATCATTCTTATCTTTATCTGTTGTCCACTTTGTTGGGTTGATATTCATGTAATCAATATCAATCAACATTTTTTGAGTGAACTTAGAACCTTTAGGAATAATTGCTTCCTTAAATGCATTTACAACACCTTGAGAAGTTTTTCCGCTTACAAGCTCAAATAACTTATCAATTAATTTTACTTTAACATCTGCTATTTCTTTTTCTTGTTCAGAATCAAAACGAGCTATAATGTTTTTCTCCTCATCTCTTGCACGCTTATCTTTTACTGCACGAGAGAATAATTTTTTATCGATAACCACACCTTTTACTGATGGTGGGACTTTTAAAGAAGCATCTTTTACATCACCAGCTTTGTCGCCAAAGATTGCACGTAATAATTTTTCTTCAGGAGAAGGATCTGTTTCACCTTTAGGAGTAATTTTTCCAATTAAAATATCACCTTCAATAACTTCAGCACCTACACGAATCAATCCATGCTCATCTAACTCACGAGTAGCCTCTTCACTAACATTAGGGATATCCGCAGTAAGTTCTTCTAGTCCGCGTTTTGTGTCACGCACTTCTAAGCTATACTCATCAATATGCAATGATGTAAAAATGTCTTCACGAACAACGCGCTCAGAAATCACAATCGCATCTTCAAAGTTATATCCTTTCCAAGGCATGAACGCTACTTTCATATTTCGTCCTAAAGCCAACTCACCACCTTCAGTCGCATAACCTTCGCATAACACCTGACCTGCTTTAACCTTATCTCCTTTTTTAACGATTGGCTTAAGATTAATACAGGTATTTTGATTTGTCTTCTGGTACTTAGTAAGTCTATAAACTTTTAAATCGTCGTCAAAACTTACTAACTTTTCATCATTAGTTCTTACGCAACGAATACGAATTTCATTTGCGTCTACATACTCAACTGTTCCTGAATAATCAGCATTTATTAAAACTCTACTATCACGAACAACATGTCCTTCGAGACCAGTACCAACAATTGGAGCTTGTGGACGAAGCAAAGGAACTGCTTGGCGCTGCATGTTTGAACCCATCAATGCACGGTTTGCATCATCATGTTCAAGGAACGGAATCAATGATGCTGCTATTGACGCAATCTGATTAGGTGCTACATCAACTAAATGTATACCCTTTGGATCAACAATTGGAAAATCACCTTCGAAACGTGCTTTCACTTTTTTATCAGCAAATATTCCTTTTTCATCTACATCCGCATTTGCCTGAGCAATTACTTTTGTATCTTCTTCTTCAGCAGTTAAATAGATTGGCGCAGATTGAATATCTATTTTTCCATCTTTTACCGTGCGATAAGGAGTAGAAATAAATCCTAATTGATTAATCTTTGCATAAACACATAAAGAAGAAATCAAACCGATATTTGGGCCTTCAGGAGTTTCAATTGTACATAAACGACCGTAATGTGTGTAATGAACGTCGCGAACCTCGAAACCTGCACGCTCACGACTCAAACCACCTGGTCCAAGTGCTGACAAACGGCGCTTATGAGTTATTTCAGCTAATGGATTTGTTTGATCCATGAACTGACTCAACTGATTTGTTCCAAAAAAGGAGTTAATTACACTAGAAAGTGTTTTTGCATTAATCAAATCAGCAGGAGTAAACACCTCATTATCGCGAACATTCATACGCTCACGGATTGTACGCGCCATACGCGCTAAACCAACTCCAAATTGAGAGTATAATTGCTCACCAACTGTTCTTACACGACGATTACTTAAGTGATCAATATCATCTACGATTGCTTTCGCATTAATCAATTCAATTAAGAATTTAATGATTTGGATAATATCTTCCTTGGTTAAAACTTTTGTATTCTCATTGATATTAAGTCTTAATTTACGATTCATTCTATAACGACCAACTTCTCCTAAGTCATAACGCTTATCGGAGAAAAATAATTTGTCGATAATACCACGCGCCGTTTCTTCATCCGGTGGCTCTGCATTTCTTAATTGACGATAAATATGTTCTACCGCTTCTTTTTCAGAGTTGGATGTATCTTTTTGAAGTGTATTGTAGATAATAGCATAGTCGTTCGTATTTGCATCTTCTTTATGCAAAATAACAGACTTAACACCTGCATCAACAATCAAATCGATATGTTCATCTTCAAGAATAGTTTCGCGTTCTAAAATAACTTCATTACGCTCGATAGATACTACTTCACCAGTATCCTCATCTACGAAGTCTTCTAACCAGCTTTTTAAAACTCTGGCTGCTAAACGACGTCCAACTGCTTTCTTTAATCCTGCTTTACTTACTTTTACTTCGTCAGCTAAACCGAAAATCTCAAGGATATCTTTATCCGTTTGAAAACCGATTGCACGAAGCAATGTTGTAACAGGGAATTTTTTCTTACGATCGATGTAAGCATACATGACACTGTTTATGTCAGTTGCGAACTCAATCCATGATCCTTTAAAAGGAATTACACGGGCAGAGTATAATTTGGTTCCGTTCGCGTGGCGACTTTGGCCAAAGAATACACCTGGAGAACGATGAAGCTGTGATACAACTACACGCTCAGCACCATTGACAACAAAAGTGCCTTTGGGAGTCATGTATGGGATTGTTCCCAAATAAACATCCTGTACAATTGTTTCAAAGTCCTCGTGCTCAGGATCTGTACAATAAAGTTTAAGTTTTGCTTTTAGAGGAACACTGTAGGTTAATCCTCTTTCGATACATTCCTCAATAGAATAACGAGGAGGATCGACGAAATAATCCAAAAATTCAAGAACAAAGTTATTTCTTGAATCCGTTATTGGAAAATTCTCGCTGAAAACTTTATAAAGCCCTTCCTGGGTTCTGTTGTCAGCTGTTGTTTCTAATTGAAAGAAATCTTTAAAAGATTTCAATTGTATTTCGAGGAAATCCGGGTATTCAATCCGGTTTTTACTCTTGCTGAAATTGATACGGTTTGCCGTCTTCTCTGAAGTGAGACTGTTTAAAGTAGTCAAGTGGAAAGAGTTTAAATGTTAATAATAACAACCGTTCACATATAAGCGATATTCAGCTTATAAAATGGTAAAGACCTGCACCACCGGTTTAGTGGTGCAGGTCTGATAATTAATTGAATTTCAATTACTTGATATCAACTTCTGCACCAGCCTCAGATAATTGAGATTTTAATGCATTAGCTTCATCTTTAGAAACACCTTCTTTTACTGGTTTTGGTGCTCCGTCTACTAAATCTTTAGCTTCTTTCAAGCCTAAGCCAGTTAAGTCTTTTACTAACTTAACAATAGCTAATTTATTTGGACCAGCACTCTTAAGAATTACATCGAATGATGTTTGCTCTTCTACTGCTGCTGCGCCGCCACCTGCTGGAGCTGCTACCGCAACTGCTGCTGCTGCTGGCTCAATACCATACTCATCTTTAAGAATTTGAGCAAGTTCCTGAACTTCTTTTACAGTAAGATTAACTAACTGTTCAGCGAATGATTTCAAATCTGCCATTTTGTTTATTTTTTTTTAAGGATTTTAAATAATTTATTGATTTAGTTTTTTGAAGATTTAAGCTACAATTATGCTGCACGCTCTTCCAACGTTTTGAGGATGCCGGCAATTTTACCTCCTTGACCTTTAAGGCCAGAGATAACAGATTGCATAGGCGATTGAAGTAATCCAACAACATCTCCGACAAGTTCATTTTTCGATTTTAATGCAGCTAATGAATCTAACTGATTATCTCCGACATAAATACCTCCATCGATAGAAGCGGCCTTCAATACAGGGCGATCACTCTCCTTGCGAAATTCTTTGATCAACTTAGCTGGAA
>CALQOD010000053.1 GCA_943332105.1 Chitinophaga pinensis
AACGCAAGATTCAATTACAAAAGAGAAAGCTGTACAAGCACAATATGCAGCACAGGCAGCAGCAAAACGCAAGACGGAACAAGATTCAATAGTAGCTGCTGAAAATAAAGCAAAAGCGGTGGAAGCTGCTCGTATTGCAAGGCAAAATGCAGTGAATGATTCAATAGCAAGAGTAGTAGAAAAATCGCGACAAGATTCTATTCTTGCTGCAAAAGAAAAAATGCGAATGGAACAAATGGCAATGGAAAAAGCCCGTCAGGATT
The DNA here is from genome assembly GCA_943332105.1 of Chitinophaga pinensis. Classification (GTDB taxonomy): domain Bacteria; phylum Bacteroidota; class Bacteroidia; order AKYH767-A; family OLB10; genus CAINEC01. The sequence goes on from CALQOD010000053.1 coordinate 264, forward strand.
CTATCGCCAATGATCGTCAGTTAAAATTAGCGCAAGTAGCAATTGAAAAATCACGACAAGATTCTATTGCAAGAGAAAATGAAAAGCTTCGGCAGTTGCAATTAGCCCAAGAAAAAGCAAGAAAAGATTCCCTCGAGAATGTTAGAATAAAGCAAGAACAATTAGCTGCAATAGCAAAAGCAGATCGCGAAAAGTTTGCCGCGGATTCAACAGCTAAATCAAATGAACAAGCTCGTTTATTAGCCTTAGAACAGCAAGCACAAGCAAAAGCTACAGCCGACTCCCTAGCAAAAGTGAAAGCGAAAGAAGAAGCGGATGCAGTAGCAGCTGCAAAAGAAAAAGCACGACTTGATGCGATTGCAAAAGCAGCACGCGATAAATCAGTTGCCGACTCATTAGTACTAGCAAAAGAAGCAGTTCGTAAAGCGGAGTTTACGAAGATTGCGCGTGATAAATTTGTTGCTGATTCGTTGGTGATGGCGAAAGAAAAAGTTCGTCAGGATTCATTAGCAACGGTGCAAGAGAAAAAACGATTAGATGCATTAGCGCGTGAAGAGCGAATTAAAATTCAAAAAGATTCCTTAGACAATGTGCGCAGAATTCAAGAAGAAGAAGCACGCAAGATTGCAGACGCAGATGCACAGCGACAAGCAGAACTTGCAGAAGCAAAACGTAAAGCTGATGCTGAACGGTTAAAAGCGCAACAGGAAGCAAATGCAAAAAAGCAACAAGCTGTAACGCCACCAGCACCTCCAGCGCCTCCAGCGCCTAAGAAAAACAATACGGATGTCACTCAGTTTAAAGTCGATTTTAAAGCGCAGATAATACCGGAAGGTATTTCTGAGGAAAGTATTAAAGAGTCTAACCGAAATATTTCTAGAACAATCATAAATACCGATAAGGATAAAATTTATTATTTGAAGGTTGTATATGATTATGGCTTAGAACAATACTACAAAGGGTCATCTGCATCTGCAGTATTAACTAACATTACATCTAGTTTGTATTATAACGAGGTGAGTAATTTTAGAAAGATACTTAAGTCGAAATGATTTGAAAATGAATAATAAAATGTATCCGCAGGATTCTACTTTATAATTTGATAATTAAGAATGGAGTTTTTATGAAAAAAATAATTGCTTTTATAATTCTTGTTTTTTTAGGCAACACATCCTTCGCGCAGCGACTAATGAATGCCTCGCGTTCGACGATAGGGTATATTGAGAAAGGTCGTGTGATGAATGCTTCTCGCTCTACCGTTGGATATATTGAAGAGGGTCGTGTGATGAATAGTTCGCGCTCTACAATTGGTTATATTGATGATGATCGTGTAATGAATGGTTCTCGATCTACCATCGGTTATATTGATGATGACCGAGTGATGAATAGCTCTCGCTCAACCATTGGATATATTGAAGAGGGGAGAGTCACAAATAGCTCACGTTCTACCATCGGGTACTTTGATGATGTGCGTAGGGTAGATGCTGCAGCCTATTTCTTTTTCTTTTTTCGTTAATTAGCGGTAATTAAAAAGGCCACTCTGATTTCGATTTTGCTTTAATCAAGTAAGCAAGAATTCCAGTTGTAATTACAATCACACCTGAAATCATAAATGTAGTTCCGGTTGAAATAAATATTGCCAGCCACATTATGATAGCAACAATTACGGGCAAAGGATATAACGGCATCTTAAACGGAAATGCAATCGACTTTTTCTTTCGCATCATCATCAGTCCAATTGCTTGTCCGATAAACTGAACTAAAATTCGCATGGCTAATATTGCGGTAATGACCTCCGTTAGTTTAAACAGCAAACTAAATACAAAGGCCATAACACCTAATCCGATGAGTGCTACATGCGGGAAGTTTTTTGTTGGATGTAACTTCGCAAACACACTGAAAAATTCTCCTTCCTTCGCAGCCGCATATGGTACGCGTGAGTATCCTAGCATCACAGCAAATAAACTCGCAAAGGCAATCCAAAGAATTAAGATGGTTCCAACAGTTGCTGCTTTTGTTCCATAGAGTTTTTCTAAAAACAGACTTACAATAAATTTCGATTCTGATGCTTCTTTCCAGGGAATTACACTCACCACACTCATGTTCATTAGCAGATACAAAATAGCAATACCTATAACTGAAAGCAACATGCTGCGCGGAATAATTTTCTCTGGCTGTTTGATTTCACTTCCTAAATGACAAACGTTGTAATATCCTAAATAACTATAAATCGTTTTTACTGATGCTGCTCCTAATGCAACTCCAAAAAGTGCATTTACTTGTAATCCGTCATTCATTTCATGAAGCGGTTGCAATAGATGTCCATTTTGAAATCCTCCCCAGATAATCCACAGTATGGTTCCAATTACACCCACCCAGAGCAAGGTGCTCATTTTTCCTATGGTGCTTATATTTCGGTATAGCAATGCCGTTAGTAGGAGTACCACGCTTCCTGAAACTATTCTCGAGCTTACTTCATCCAACGGAAATAAATAGCCAGCATACATCGAAAATCCGATAGCGCCACTCGCAATCACTAACGGTGCTTGTATCATAGTTTGCCAAGTGTATAAAAACGACATTAATTTACCCCAAGATTTTTCTCCATACGCCGTTCTTAAAAAATAAAAACTACCTCCTGCATTTGGCAACGCTGCTCCTAACTCCGACCAGATTAAAGAATCAACGAGCGATAATAATGCACCCGCTATCCATGCATAAATAAACCAAGGACCATACATCATTTGTATTACTAAAGGCAACACGACAAAAGGACCAATCCCCACCATATCAATCATGTTAATGGCAGTGGCTTGAAATAATCCAAGTCGACGTTCTAAATGAGGTTGCTTATTTTGCATTGCCGAAAAATAGAAATAATTTTCAATTAAAGGCAGATTAATTACCTTTACAAAAATCATTTATTATGTTATTAGTTTGCGACTCAGGCTCAACCAAGGCAGATTGGTTATTATACGATGGAAAAGAAATCAAAGGACCATTTCATACTGTTGGTTTTAATCCACTTTTTCACTCTACCGAATTTGTGTTTCAAACAATGCAGGCAGCATCTGATTTTAAAGACTTTGCTGATAAAGTAACAGAAGTAAAATTCTTTGGTGCCGGATGTTCTAATCCTTCAAGTAAAGAAACCGTTGCTGCAGGCTTACGCTCATTTTTTTTAAATGCGCATGTATATGTTGAGCACGATTTGCTTGCATGCGCCTATGCAACTTGCGGAAATGAACCAGGTATTTCTTGTATTCTAGGAACAGGCTCTAACGCTTGTTGGTTTGATGGGAAAGAAGTGCACGAAGGCAATTTCGGATTAGGTTATATTTTAGGAGATGAAGGAAGTGGTTCTTACCTTGGAAAAAAATTACTTACTCACTATTTATATGGCATGCTTCCAAAGGAAGTTACTGATGATTTTTATAATTCCTTTAAACTTGATAAGGCGAGTATCGTAAATCAGGTTTACAAGCAACCAAATGCTAATGTATGGTTAGCGTCTTTTGCAAAGTTCATTGGTAAACATCAGGAGAATCCAGCTATTGTAAAAATGATTCAGGATAGCTTCAGAGATTTTTTAACAATTACAGTTTGTAATTATCCCGACTATAAAAACAAGATTGTACACTTTGTAGGATCTATTGCCTTTTTATATCAGCGTGATTTGAAATTGGTTGCTGACTCACTCGAAATTAAAATTGGTAAAATTATTAAGCAACCGATTGATGATTTGATGGAGTATTATATCCACCATTAACTATTTCAACTTCACACCTTCGCCAACAAACGTACTAACGTCTGCGCCGTTACGAATTAAGTCGCGCACAATAGTAGATGATACGGGTGCATATTGCGGCGATGTGATCAGAAATACCGTCTCGATGCTGTTATCAATTGCATGATTCATTTGTGCAATAGATTTCTCATATTCAAAATCAATCGAGTTACGCACGCCGCGCAAAATATAATGCGCGTGAATCGTTTTACAAAAATCGACCGTTATACTGCTATAAGGCATTACTTCCACTTGTGGATATTCTTTCAAACTATCTTTTACAAACTGAATGCGATCGTTTATAGGAAACATGTAATTCTTCTGTCCGTTATTTCCAATTCCAACAATGATTTTATCGAACAAATCAAGTCCTCTCGTAATAATATCAATATGTCCTGTTGTAATAGGATCAAAACTTCCTGGGAATAAAGCGATTTTCGACATGTTATTTATTTTTAATTATTCGAAGAATGTAAAGCTAACAAATCCGTACTTTCTGGTTTGCAAATAATGAGGCAGCTGACTAAAATCAACTGCCGAAGAATGTTCTAAGATAAAAACACCGTTCGGTTTTAATAGCTGATTTTCAAAAACAAGATTCACTAATTCGCTCGCAGGAGTTTCTTCGTAAGGTGGATCGGCAACAATAATATCTACAGGTGTTTTAATATTCTTCAAGTAGGTAATTACATCTGATCGATGAACGCTAAGTTGTTTGCTGATTAACAATTGTTGAGCTGTTTTATTCATATAGCTACAGCAGGCTGCAGATTTATCAATAGCGGTAATAGCAGGACATCCTCGTGAAGCAAATTCAAAACTTAAATTTCCGGTTCCTGCATATAAATCTAAAACGGAAATCTTCTCAAGCGAATAATAATTATTCAGAATGTTAAAGAGTCCTGTTTTAGCAAAGTCAGTGGTAGGTCTCACTGGCAAGTTGCTAGGTACAATTAACTTTTTGCCTCTAAATTGACCGCTTATTATACGCACAGTATCTGAGAAAATAATAAGTGATATTGAGAAGGTAATAGCTGATCGAAGCCGTAAGCGTATTCAAGGTTTTCTGGTTTATCACCCAGCATCAAATAACGTATATACTTCTGTGCAATTAACCAAGCAGCAGAATTTCTTTCTACTTCTCCATAAACAAATACTTGATGTACATCAGGATTTAATTGCAATTGCTCTATTACATACAATAAGTAATAAATAAAATCTTCTCCTGTTTGATGCTCGAAAGAGTTACAGAATAAAAGTTCATTACCTCGGCAAACAACAATATCCATCATTTGTTTTCTAACATTAACCATGACAGCGGGATATTGACGATGCTTGTTATTCATCAGTTGCAATTCCATAAAGCTCGAAAGTGAATTAACTAACGAAGCCCCATTAAAATAAGTTGCTACTGCAGCATTAAACTCATTCGAAATACTATAAGTTAAATGCGTATTCGCAATCGGTAGGAAGTCGGAGTAAACAATATCTGAATGTTTTAATCTGCTTACTAGCGATAATCCATCACGCGTATTTTCTCTGCTAAATAATGGATCAGGAGTTAGTGAGCAGGCATTCGTTTGAATTGCTAAAACTTTTTTTGTTGGAATATAATTTCGAAGAATTTCATCCGAAGCAAAAACGGTTTGAAAAAATTCAGCTGATTTGCCAGAGCCCATCAAAATATGATAGTCCTTTAAAACAACTGCTTTGTTTCGAGCTTTATCTAAAATGTAATAGCAGAACTGATGGTCATCAATAGTCGCGAACAACACACCATTATCAACCATTCCGTGTTCGAATGATTCATCAATGATTTGTCGTTTTAAATTAACTTGGATGTCTGTCATTTCCATGATTGTCCAAAAATAACAATTACTTATGATTACTTTTGTCATTCCAGTAATTTTTATCCATGAATTCAGCCCTTGTTTCTAAAATTCGTAATCTTCTTCATGCTTCCATGGAGCTGATTCCTACGGATGGGCAATCGAAATTCATTGATACTTTCAGTCGCTTTGCTGCGGATGATTCGGGTGGTATTTTTATTCTGAAAGGTTATGCTGGAACGGGTAAAACTACGATGATGTCGGCTGTTACGCGAGTGTTTAATAATATTGTTTTACTGGCTCCAACTGGTCGCGCTGCTAAAGTATTGTCTAATTATACTGGCAAGGCTGCTTATACGATTCACAAGCATCTTTATATTCCAGCTACGACATCCGACGGTAGGATGTGGCTTCGTCCCGCAGAAAATAAATTTCATAAGACGTTGTTTATCGTCGACGAAGCCTCGATGATTCCTGATGCGGCCATCGAAGATGAAGGTTCCGTTTTTCCTGGTGTTAATTTACTTACCGATTTAATCAGTTACGTTTATAGCGGGAGTGGTTGCCGTTTGATGTTGGTAGGTGATACCGCGCAGTTGCCCCCTGTGCATTTTGATACTAGTCCCGCTTTGGATGCCGACCATTTAAAATATCGCTTTCGTCGCGAAGTTTATCAAACGGAATTGACCGAGGTGGTTCGTCAGAAAAATGATAGTGGTATTCTATATAACGCTACCCATATCCGTGAACATATCCGGGAAGAAGATGAGCATATCGAATTTGATTTGAATGGCTATAAAGATATTGTTCGCGTAACTGGAAATGATCTTGTTGATTTAATGCATACAGTTTACAAAGAGGAAGGAAAAGAAAATGTCCTGCTGATAACTAGAAGTAATAAGTCGGCTATTCAGTATAACCGTCTGATTCGTTTTAATCAGATGTGGATGGAGAATGAGATTGATGCTGGTGATCAGCTGATGGTGGTTAAAAATAATTATCATTGGATTGATGAAGAACATCCCGCGAGTTTTATTGCGAACGGTGATGTAATTGAGGTGCAAAAAATTCATCGTTTCGAAGATGTATTTAATTGCCGTTTTGCTTTAGCAACAATAAAGCTAAATGATTATCCTAATGAACCAGCGATTGAAGCCTATCTTTTATTAGATACATTAAGCAGTGAAGCTCCTGCGCTTTCCAAGGAGCAACAGAATAAACTCTATAATGCTTTACAAGATTACTATGCCGCAGAAGAACCAGATAAGCGCCGCCGTAGTGCATTAATTCGCAAGGATCCTTATTATAATGCACTGCAGATTAAATTCGCATATGCAGTTACTTGTCATAAATCGCAGGGTGGACAATGGCCTGTGGTGTTTGTCGATCAGGGATATTTTACGGAAGACATGCTCAATATCGAGTACCTGCGCTGGCTGTACACTGCTATTACCCGTGCATCAAAGAAAGTGTATCTGTTAAATTTTTCTGATTCTTTTTTTCAGAATTAGTAAGAGGCATTGGTTGAAAAATCACTTTAGATTTTTACAATTGTATCATTCATTCCGTTATATTTAGCCATTGAAATTTTCGAATGAGCAAGCCAATCATTGAAGTAAAAAATATTTATAAGTCATACGGACAATTACCTGTATTAGCGGGTGTAAACATGTCGGTTAATAAGGGCGAAGTTATTTCCATTGTAGGAGCGAGTGGGGCGGGTAAGAGTACGCTAATGCATATTATAGGCACACTCGATCAGGCGGATAAAGGCGAAGTATTCATTGATAACAAAGAGCTATCTTCCCTTAAAGGGAAATCGTTAGCAGGTTTTAGAAATAAACATATTGGATTTGTGTTTCAGTTTCATCAGTTACTGCCTGAGTTTACAGCTTTAGAAAATGTATTGATGCCAGCATGGATTGCCGATGAGAATGATGCCGATGCAACTAAAAGAGCCCTGGCGTTACTTGAAAGAATGGGTTTGTCAAATCGCGCTGCTCATAAGCCATCAGAGCTTTCTGGAGGTGAGCAACAACGAGTAGCTATTGCAAGAGCGTTGATAAACAATCCTGCAATTATTTTAGCAGATGAGCCTTCTGGGAATCTAGACTCGACGAATGCAGCGCAACTTCATCAACTCTTTTTTGAGCTTCGAAAAGAAATGAATCAAACTTTCGTTATTGTTACGCATAATAACGAACTAGCTGACATGGCAGATAGAAAATTAACAATCAAAGACGGAATAATTTAAATAGCTGGAAGTGGGAATATCAATTATAACAGAATACTCAATCGCATTTGTTTTTTTATGCCTTGCATTAGGAGTATTGTTTTCATATTTGTTGTATCGAAATAGTGGTTTTTCAAGAGATTTACCAAAGAGGTTGTTCTATATTGTTTCAGGTGCTCGTTTTTTATTAATTAGTTTTTTAAGTTTCCTTTTATTAGGACCCATGCTAAAAGTAGTGTCGCGCGAAGTGGAGCGACCAATTGTTATCATTGCGGTTGATCATAGTAAGTCGCTTGTAAATACAAAAGATTCTGCTGTAGTTTTAGCGAAAGTGAATAGCTTCTTGGAAAAAGCGAAAGCCGACTTGCCCGCTGAGTTCGATTTGAAAATTCTTTCGTTTGGTGATCATGTGAGAGAAAATGCTTCTGAAGGATTTAATGATAAAGCAACTGATTTCACATCGCTGTATGATGCAATTGATATCAAATTTGCGAATAGAAATGTAGGAGCAATTGTTATTGCGAGCGACGGAATTTATAATGAAGGAAGTAATCCTGTCTATGGACCTGATCGTATTAAGGTACCAATTTATACGTTGGCGTTTGGTGATACTACCGTTAGAAAAGATGCAGCTATTGCTAAAGTAAATTTAAATAAAGTTGCGTTGTTAGGTAATAGTTTTCCAATGGACGTAATGTTGGATGCTAAACAATGTTCAGGCAGTAATTTGCTAATTTCTGTTGCTGAAGACACATCGCAAATAGTGTTTTCAAAATCAATTGTTGTTACTTCAAACGATTTCAGAATGAATGTTCCTTTGTTTTTAGATGCAAAGAAAAAAGGAATTAGTCGTTATCGTATTTCAATTACTAAGCTAGATGGTGAAGTAACTTATCTTAATAACGCAACAGATGTTTTTATCAATGTAATTGAAAATAAACAAAAAGTTTTAATTCTTTCTTCAGCGCCAAATCCAGATATTGCCGCATTGAAGAATGCTATTGAATCAAGCATCAATTACGAAGTATTATCGATACCTGTTACTGAGTTTACTGGCCGTGTTAGCGACTATAACCTTTGTATTTTACACGGATTGCCTGCAAAGAATAATGCCGCTTCGAGCTTAATTGATAATTTAAAAAATGCTGGTGTGCCTTTATGGTTTATTTTAAGTTCTAATACGGATATTAATACGTTGAATAATCTTTCTGCAGGCATTCAAGTCGCTAATAATCGTGGAAGCATGCAGGATATTTATCCAAGTTTATCCAATGGATTTTCATTATTTACTTTTTCTGAAATTTTGACGGATAAAATCAAAGAATGGCCTCCCTTAACTGCGCCTTTCGGAGTGTATTCAACAAAAGCGGGTTCATCTGCACTGCTGAATCAGAAAATAGGAGCCATCGTAACTAATCAGCCATTGATGGTTTTTAGTGAGCAAGGAAATTATAAGTCGGTGGTGTTAGGTGGCGAAGGATTATGGCGCTGGCGTCTCGCTGATTACAATTCAAATGGCAATCATGAATTGAGTAATGAACTAATTCTTAAAACTGTTCAATACCTCAGCGTAAAAGATGATAAGTCGCCGTTTAAAATAAATTTCAAGAATGCATTCAAAGAAAATGAAGCGGTAGTTTTTGATGCGGAATTATATAATGAAAGTGGTCAGCTGACGAATGTGCCCGAAGCTAAAATTACAATCACCGATCAGAATAAAAAGCAGTTTCCTTATGTGTTTTCAAGAACAGAGAAAGCTTACACTTTAAATATAGGTCAGTTTCCTGTAGGTAAATACACTTATAAAGCAGAAGTAAAGTTAGGCGATATGCTCTTTAATCGTTCAGGAGAATTTAGCGTTAATGCCTTGCAGTTAGAAACTGTAAATACCGTCGCTAATCATCAATTGCTAAACTCAATATCTGTAAGAAGTGGTGGTAAAATGTTTATCGATGAAAAGTACCAAGATTTAATCGATGTGCTAAAGAAACAGGAAGATTTAAAACCTATGTCGTTTACACGCAAGAAAATGGAGGATATGATAGATTTTACTTGGGTGTTTTTCACTTTGATTTTGCTGGTCGCGACTGAATGGTTTATTCGTAAACGCTCTGGTGGATACTAATTAGATCCTATTTTTACTGGTGTGCCTAAAAAATAGGGCGACTTTCTTAGAACATATAAATCTAAAAACACTTTAGTCCTAGCAAAGTATTCACGAATGTTTATTGATAACGAATATTCGGCATCAGGGTCTTTTGCATTGTAAGCAACAGCATTCATTTTATAATAGTTACTAATAAAAAGTGCTCTTTCATTATGAAACTCCTGCGATATTATGGTGACATCATTTTGTCCAAAAACTTTTTTGCACCTTACAACAGAGTCTAGTGTTCTGAATCCAGCAAAATCCATAATAATGGAAGAATCAGGAATTCCCATTTTCATTAGTTCTTTTCGCATTTCCCTCGGTTCGTTATAAGCGTAAAACCGATTATCACCACTCACAAGAACATACCTTATTTTACCTGAAAAAAATAAGGAGGCTGCAGCTCTGATGCGATAATAGAAAAAAGGATTTGGTTGTCCGTTTTTCATGTGACGGCTAGTGCCTAATACAAGGCCTACTTTATTTTTAGGAATAGCATTTAAATCAGAATAAATTCTTCCTTTCGAAAATTCATTAATTCGCTTGTTGCTGTAAAATGAAAATGCTCCGACAATTATAATAAGATTGGTAAATAAAATTACCATAACCTTTTTATTAAGGAATTTTAGATAGGGCAATGATGATGTAGAGAATGAGTTTGACAATTAGAATGGATTAATGGTAAAGCGAAGATATAACATCTTAAATTGTCACTTTATTATTTTAGAATGAAAATTTAAAATAGCTCCAAAAGCGACCTTCCAATACTTCTGTTGCGCAACTCAATAACGATTAAAAGATATACAATAGAAAAAATCAAATAGGGGAGCGTTGCATTCAATGAGCTTATAAAGAAAATCTCTCGTTTGTTATCTTTCATATTAAAGAGGTTAAATCTGAAATACGACTCATAAGTAAAAATCGATTTCCAGCTTTTTGTAATTGACCACTTGTTATAATATTTGATGGTTATGATGGTGGTTAATATTGTAATGGTATTAATCGATTGCAAATTAAGACCAATAATAAGCAGATATTCTCCAAACATTCGCGGATGGTTAATAGCGGAATAAATTCCAACTTTAGAATCAGTTGGTACATTATTATAATCATTAATAGAAAGAAAAATAATGGATAGTCCAATAAAAATAAGCCATGCCGATATGAGTAATATGGAATCGGTAATAACATAGTAAAGTGACCCAATTCGGGAATAATAGGCTCCGATAATTCCCATTAAAAAACAAATTATCCACAAAATAGGAGGGTAAGCGTCATCACTTTTAGCTCTTAAATGGAATTTATTGAACATGTTAATTGATTTTTATCTGATTTTCTAGGAAAGTATTGAATTTTAGCTATATTTCGACTCATCATAATACAATATTATATAAATCTTTAATCCATTCGCACTATGGCGAAGAATTCGAAGGTTGTCGCTAAAAAGGCAACGAAGTCAAAAGTAAGTAAAGCGCCGGCAAAGAAAAAGCCAGCTCCTAAGACAGTGGTAGCTAAAAAAGCGCCTGCTAAAAAGGTAGCTAAAAAAGCGCCTGCTAAAAAGGTGGTTAAAAAAGTCATAAAGCCAGTTGCTAAAAATAAAGTGGTTGCAAAGAAAGTAGCTAAGCCAGGTGCTAAAAACAAAGTGGTTGCAAAAAAAGTAGCGCCCAAAGCAGTTAAGAAATCGTCTGCACCTGTCGCAAAAAGTAAAGTAGTTGCTAAAGTTTCTAAGCCTATAGTAACTAAATTATCTAAACCGCTAGCTAAGAAAGTTGTTAAACCAGCTCCTATCAAATCAGAGGTTAAAAAGGTTGAAAAAGTAAAAGCTCTTGATAAAAAAATAGCAAAAAATTCAGCAAAAGTTTTGGCTGTTGATGCAAAAACTGCCAAGTCGAATGATAAGCAAAAGCCATTAAAAGTCGATGTTAAATCAAAAGGTAAAATATCCGCCGGGGAAAAAGTAGATCCTCTGCAAGCAAAAGCGGCAAAGGCAATTAAAGAGTTGGAAGAAAGAATGGACTTAAGTAAAGTTCGTCCTCGTCTGCAGGCTGGATCTCCTCCTCCAAAACCAATTCGTCATAAAGAACCACCTTTAAAATTAATAGAACCTACAAACACTCTTAAGCAGAAATATTCTTTAGAGTTTGAATTCCGTTCCTCACCTAAGATTTTATTTAACAGTATATCTGATTCAATCGGATTGGCTGGATGGTTTGCTGATGACGTTCATACAAAAGATGATATCTATACATTCTTTTGGGATCAAGGCTCTTCCCAAGCAAAAATGATTGCGATGCAGGCACCTCGTTTGATTCGTTTTCAGTGGACAGAAGATACGGATGGCACCTACTTTCAATTTGAAATTAAAGAAGATGAAATTACATCAGATATCGCTTTAATAATAACTGATTTTGCCTTAAAAGGCGAGCGTGAAACACAAATTAGATTGTGGGAATCTCAGATTCAGCAGTTGAAAATGTTTGTTGGTAGTTTGTAATACTACTTAGCTACTGAGTGAGATTGTAAGTTAAATTGCAGTCTCACTTTTTTATTCTGATTAATTCACTAGTTAATCAACATCTATTACCTTTGCATTCCATCATTATATCAGTGAAAAAACTATATAAACTTGTTTTAACTTCATTTGTCGGTCCATTTATTCTGACATTTTTTATTTCGCTGTTTGTGCTGTTGATGCAATTTTTATGGAAGTACATAGATGATTTGATTGGAAAAGGATTAGAGCCTTGGGTTGTGGGTGAGTTGTTGTTTTATACTTCAGCTAACTTAGTCCCTTTAGCATTACCACTAGCTATCCTCGTTTCTTCAATAATGACGTTCGGGAACATGGCGGAACATTTTGAAATTACAGCAGCGAAGGCATCCGGAATTTCTCTACAGCGTTTGATGCGTCCTTTGTTTCTGATTGCCTTTGTAATTAGCATTGGAGCATTCTTTTTTTCGAATAACGTACTGCCCTATACGAACTTGAAGATGGGGAGTCTGCTTTATGATATCCGACAACAAAAGCCTTCTTTATCAATTCGCGAAGGTGCCTTTTACAATGGATTAGATGGCTATAGTATTAAGGTTGGTAAGAAAGGCAAGGATGGTAAAACGCTTTACAATGTAATGATATACGACCATACAGCCGGCGATGGAAATAAAAAAGTGGTGATAGCTGAATCTGGTATGATGCAAACTGCTAACAAGGACAAATATTTAATCCTTACACTTAACAAAGGAGCAGTTTACGAGGAACAGAATAAAATTAAAAACGGATTTGACCATCATCCTTTGATGCGTAATTCGTTTGAATCTTATAATATCAGATTTGATTTATCTTCTTTTAAGTTGAACAGAACAAATGAAGATCTTTTTAAGGGTGGACATCAGATGATGACCATGAAACAACTCGATGCATCTGTTGATACTTTTCAGATAGATCTTAACAAGCGATTTAAAGATGTTGATAACAACCTGAAGCCTTATTTCTTTTTTGTTCGTGATACCGTTGATGTTTTTGCAAAAATTAAAACGGTAAAATCATCAAATGTGTTTTCAGATTCAAATAAAGTGTATCAGACAATGGCCTATGAGAATGCTATGAACCAGGCGCGTTCAATTCAGGCATATATGAATGGAACCTATGAGGATTTAGATGGGCGATATTATAACATCAATAAGTACAAAGTAGAGTGGCATCGAAAGCTGACCTTGTCGGCAGCTTGTTTTATTTTATTTCTAATTGGAGCACCATTAGGAGCAATTATCAGAAAGGGCGGTATGGGGTTACCGTTAGTGATTTCTATAATCTTCTTTTTGATATATCATGTAACTAGTATTACGGGAGAAAAAATGTCGAAGGAAGGTGTGATTACACCATTAACAGGAATGTGGTTATCAGCTTTTGTTTTGTTGCCAATTGGAATATTTTTGATTTATAAAGCCACCCATGATTCGGCTTTGTTCGATAAAGATGCTTATCGTAACTTTGGAAGAAGATTAATTGCAAGAATTAGGAGAAGTTAAATTGAAGGTGTTACAACTTTGCTTAAAAGTCCCATACCCACCAAATGATGGCGGACGTATTGCAATGCACAATATGCAAAAGTCATGGTGGAGCAATGATATAGAAGTAAAGGTACTGACATTTAACACTATTAAACATCCTGTTCAGTTAGATCAATTACCAAGTGATTACTTGCAAAAAACAAAAATCGAAGGAGTTTTTCTTGATAATAGCGTTAAGTTTTTAGACGCATTAAAAGCGCTTTTGAAAGGTGAATCCTATAATGTGAAACGATTTATTTCTTCAGAGTTTACAGATAAACTTCAGTCTGTCTTAGAACATAACACTTTTGATGTTGTGCAGCTGGAAAGTTTGTACATGGCTCCATACATTGAAACAATCCGACAATTTAGCAAAGCAAAAATTGTTTTTCGTCCCCATAACATCGAGTATAAAATTTGGGAGCGACTTTTCAAAAATCAAAACAACCCAGTTAAGAATGGATACCTTCGTATTTTAACAAAGCAATTAAAAAAGTATGAGCAAAGTATTTTAAATAAAGTTGACCTGTTGCTTCCGCTAACTTGCGACGATACAGCACTTCTAACCAAAATGGGTTGCCTTAAACCAATAATGGTTTTGCCAATTGGTGTTGACACTAGTAAGTATCCTTTATTAATTCCACCGAATAACCATGTCGTTTTTCATTTAGGGGCTATGGATTGGATGCCAAATCACGAAGGCGTAAAGTGGTTTTTAAAGCGTGTTTGGCCCATAGTAGAACAAAAAAATAATAAAGCAGAATTAAGATTAGCTGGTAAAGGAATGCCTAGTGAAATTTTAAAGTTAAAAAGGAATAATATTAAGGTTGAGGAATGGGTTGATGATGTAAGTGGTTATTTTGAGGCGGGACAAATTATGATTGTTCCCATATTAAGTGGCAGTGGGATGCGTGTTAAAATTATTGAGGGCATGGCCATGGGAAAGGCGATTGTAACTACAAGTATTGGATTAGAAGGTATACTTGCAGCTGATCGGAGGGAGGTATTAATTGCTAATGAGCCTGCTGAATTTGCTTATCGAATTCTAGAATTATTAGACCAACCGGAACTAGTAAAATCGTTGGGAATTGCGGCCAGGAGGCTCGTAGAAGAGAGGTATGAACTACATTTTTTAGGCAAAAAGTGGAAAGAGTTCATTTCAAATAGCTGATTTTTGTTTTTACATCTAGAAAGCATTATTTGTAAATAATTAGTTTATAACAACTTATAAGTTTTTTTGTAGTACGTCATTTTTTTCAGAAAAATCCTTTTTAAAAAAGGTGTTTTATAAGGGATAATTTGTTAATATTGCAACCCCAATTTGCGGGTAAATTATAAGCAATATGAACTTACTTCAAATAGCTGAACAAAACAGTATAGAAATAAAGAAATGGCCTGACTTTAAAGCAGGAGACACTATTACGGTAAACTATAAAATTATCGAAGGAACCAAAGAGCGTGAGCAGTTGTTTCAAGGTGTTGTTCTACAAAGAAAGGGTAGCTCAGCTACTGAAACATTTACAATTCGTAAGATGTCTGGTAGTGTAGGTGTTGAGCGTATCTTCCCTATTAATAGTCCTAAAATTATTAGTATCGAAGTAAATAAGCATGGTAAAGTTCGTCGTGCTCGTATTTTCTATCTTCGTGATCAAGTAGGTAAGAGCGCTCGTATTAAAGAGAAAAGAATGAATACATCTAAATAAATATAGTTGTAAAACACACAAGGGTCTTTCGGAAACGATAGGCCCTTTTTATTTGAGCGTATCTTTTTGGTGATTGTTTCGTTTATATTTGACATATGAAATTACCTTTGTTATTGTTTCTTATTTTCTTTATTAATCTTGATTTATCAGGTCAGGATTTAAAAGTAGAGCGCTTATTTACAAAGGACAATACATCAAGTGTTTATGAACTTAAGATTATTAATACAAGTAATGATAGTATTATTGTGCTACATGCTCAAGAAGCGCAATTCCCTCCATTTATTAATTTGTATAAGTGGGATGAAGTAAAAAGTCCTAAGAAAAAAATAATTCTTCATTTTGGTAAAACATCGGATGATCTTAATCCTGAAAAGTACAGAGCCACTAAAACATTAGCTTCTAAGGAAACAGCAACTGTTTATTTTTCGATTCCTTCAAAATTTGATAATGCTGTTAAAGAATTAGAGCTTTGGTTTTCATTTTTAGATAATAAATACCTCGGTGAATTTAAAAAGTCGGAGGTGAGTAATTCTTCTGATGCTATTAAGAAGTGCAAAATACTTAAAGAAAAGCATGGCAAAGTGGTTCATCGCTTTTTCTCGTTTTAATAAAACGGATTTTAAATAAAATATGATTTTTTTTATTTAATCTTTCGTTTCTCATTATTTTTGATTCTATATTTACAAAAATCATAAATTAATTATGAAAGTTGATTTTCATATATCACCAGAATTAGAAGAAGAACTATTGGTTGCGACAGAAACCGCAAATACGAACGCTATTGTATTACACAACGATAACTACAATACGTTTGAATGGGTTATCGAATCACTGATTGATGTTTGCAATCACCATATTGAGCAAGCTGAGCAATGTAGTTTTATTGTTCATTATAAAGGGAAATGTGCTGTTAAAGAAGGAAGTATGGATAAATTAAAACCTATGAAAGATGCCTTAATCGATCGTGGCTTAAACGCGACCATCGAATAATGACTTTTTCAATCATCTTTTCCCTGACGCTAATTATAATTAGTTTCTTGGCTTTCTTAATGTACATCAGTCAGAATTCATTTAAAGGATACCTCGGTTTTTCCATTATCGTTTATTGTTTATCAATGATATGGATTGCCGATGATATTGGATTGATGGGAGTCATAATGCTAACTGTTGTATACGCGGTAGTTTTAGTTGTCTTATGGACAAAGTACCAGGCTCAGATGTTTCAATGGTGGTCATCTTTTTCGGGCTTTCAAACGGATATGTTGGATATTACTATCGGCGACTCTGCGAGTACCATTACTTCACTTAAAATGGATGGATCTCTTCGATATAAGGGTAAGAAATACTATGCAAAATCGAGTTCTGTGGCAATACCTGCGAACTATTCCGTTACGATAGAAAGCGTAGACGGATTTTATCTGGTAGTGAAACCCAATTAATACGAAGTTTTTCGTTCATATTCTTAAAGAAAGATATTTTTTTCTACATTTGCATTCCCAAAGAAAAATGGTTTCGTAGCTCAATTGAATAGAGCATCTGACTACGGATCAGAAGGTTAGGGGTTTGAATCCCTTCGAGACCACTAGTAAATCAATCATATAGCCTCCTGCAAAGGAGGCTATTGCATTTTATGTGCATTTTGTCAAGCATGCTTGAATCAAAATAAACATATAAAATGCAAGCATCGAGGTGAAACCTCGATAGATGATTGATATACAACTCGGGTAGAAGGGATGATGGCAAAGCCATCATCCCTTTATCATTTAGCCAAGCTAGCTTGGCTAAATAGGTCAAATAAATAAAAAAAGCTTTGTGGTTCCTGAGGTGTCTCGAAGGATCATGATTGGTTTTTTTAATCCCGAG
>CALQOD010000054.1 GCA_943332105.1 Chitinophaga pinensis
ATGGAATAATCATTAAAATGCATGGGCTGCTTTCCATCTTCTGATAAATCTAAAATAGAAAGACGGTTGTGCCCGAGTGCTAATTCATCAAGATACCATTCACCACGCGCATCAGGTCCTCGGTGAGCTATCGACACCAACATTTTTTCAAGCACTGAATTTCGTTCAGGACCATTTAATGAAGCATCAACAAAACCTGCTATCCCGCACATAGTTTATGAATTAAAAATTATTGATGATAGTTGTTGCGTTAATTGCTTGCGCGTATATTTCTTTATTTCGTTAGTATCAATTTTATTGCGATGATCGTTCATAATTTCATCCACCAAATAGTTTGACAATCCTTTTTTATTGCTTCTATCAAACATAACTCCTGCTTTGCATTCTTTTAATATCGTAGCGGCATTACCGTTAGATGGACCAATCCCAATAATTCTTTTACTGGCACCAAGATACTCGAATAGCTTACCAGTTAAAATACCATCTGCACCAGGAGCATCTGGGATAACTAGTAATAGAAGATTAGTGCATAACATATATCGTACAGCTTCTTTATGCGCAATATGTCCGATGAACTCAGAATTAATTCCTAGCTCATTCAACTTTTCTTTAATCGAAACAGGAACGCTTCCAACAAATCTAAAAACTAAATGCTCTATATTATTTTGCTTGATAACCATTGCTAATGTTTCAAAAAAAACAGTTGGCTTATAGGAGTCAGCTATTGTTCCTACGTACGTGATATAAAATTTATCCTCGCTTTTTATTTCTTCTTTTGCAAAATCACTTTCATCAAATCCATTGGGCAAAACATGAATTTTATCGACATTTATTTTAAGTGATTTCTCAGCAAACGTATATTTAATGTAATTACTAACCACCAAAATAGAATCAGCCCTTTCAAGTACTTTCTTTTCCAATGCTAAATCTTTTTCCTTTGCCCAGTTGGTGTGAAGTAATTCTTTGTAGTAATAGATATCCGTCCAAGGATCACGCAAATCGGCAATCCATTTTAAATGAGGGAAGTCCTTCTTTAATTTCAATCCGATTAATTGAGAACTGTGCGGTGGTGATGAAATTAAAATGCAATCAATCTGATGTTCACGAATAAGTTCAGCTGCTTTTTTAGTTGCATACTTTACCCAACCTATTCTTGCATCGGGAATAAAAAAATTACCACGAATCCATTTTAGTACATCCTGAAAGAACGAAGACTTGTTCTGATTCGTAAATCCACCATAAGGCACCTTGTCTTTTCCAGCAACAGCAGATAAAATATTTAATGCTTCAAATGATTTTGTATTACTGATGTTTAAGTTTTCAGAAACTAAACTT
Source organism: Chitinophaga pinensis (assembly GCA_943332105.1). GTDB lineage: Bacteria > Bacteroidota > Bacteroidia > AKYH767-A > OLB10 > CAINEC01. The sequence continues at coordinate 1,336 of CALQOD010000054.1, forward strand.
AATAACGACTCATCTTTGACTGGATAACTGGCATAAGCGGGGTCAACAGTAAGCACATAGGGAATACAGTTATAATCGCCTAAATACTTTGCAAAATGTAGAGTGCGCTGAACACCTGCTCCTCCACTTGGTGGCCAATAATACGTTATGATGAGAACTTTCTTCAATTTAGTGCGTTGCGACTGTCGACTTTCCTTTAAACTCCATGAAAACTGCTGCACCCAACAAAACTAACAACATCATAGAACCTGCTAACGCCATTTTCTCTCCTTGCTCATAAACAGCTGGTACAAATTTGAATTCGATTATATGTTTGCCAGCAGGAATTTTCAATCCTCTTAAAACATAATTCAATCTAATATGATCAGTTGGCTTTCCATCGATGTAAGCATTCCAACCTGCAGGATAATGAATCTCAGAAAACACGGCTAACCTATCGGCACTTGAATTTGAATTATACGTTAATTGCATTGGAGAATAACCATTCTCAGCAAGAGCGATGCTTGCAGTTGAATCAACAACGTTTTGTGTTAACCCATTAACTGTTGCGGCATAACGTTGATCAATAACGGCTGTTGTTTTGAAATCGAGGGAATCCATTTCTTTCATCTCTGCATCTGCATTCGGAACAATTTTCCAGTTTTGTACAAACCATGCATTGCCTAGTGCTTCTGGATTTTGTTGCAACATAGGTTGTCCGGTTTGTTGATTACTAAATATGATATATTTCGCATTGAGCATGTTCCAAACCCGTTGGTTGCCTTTTGAAATCTGTCTTTCAATCAACTCTTGATATCTCTTCAGCTTTGCTCCGTGATACCCACCAATTGATTTATGGTAATACGATGTACTTGCATCGTTAAATGGACTCACAGATAAATTATAAACGCGGTAGTACGATTTATCCTGAAGAATTTGTTCATCAATTTCTGACTTTGGGAATGGATTTGCTACTGACGACTGAGTTGTAAACTTATCATCATTCAAATAACGTTTATCGTTAGACCATAAATCAACGACTATTAATCCAGCTAAAATCATAAACACCATTTCTTTTTTCATCTTGCCATTTAACATCCTCCACAATAAAAAGAAAGCAGCACTAATAAAGAACAACGATTTAAGAGCATCCATTTGTAATAGAGAAGTTCGATCCTTAACCAATACTTCAAAATAACTCTTTGATTCTTCGTTAAAATTTTTTAATTCCTCACTAGAAAGAAAAGAACCAAATAAACTCGGCATTACAAACATGATTAAACATAAACCTCCAACAAGATAAAATGACCACCATAAGAATTTGATTTTATCCTTTGCATTACCACTTGTCTCTGTTAATTTATTTAATCCCAATATACCAGCTAAAGGAATTATTAGCGATACTAAAACTAAAGTCATGGATACCGAACGGAACTTATTATAACCTGGCACATGATCAAAAAAGAAATTAGTAAGCGGTAAAAAGTGACTACCCCATGATAGCATAATTGACAATAATGCTACTACAATCATCCATACTCGCATATAGCCACCAACTAAAAACAATGCTAAAACAAACAAGAAAACGGGAATTGCTCCGCTGTAAACAGGTCCTGATGTCATAGGTTGATCACCCCAATACATAGGAGCCTTATGTTCATAACCATAATATTGAGGATTATCTTTTATCATATCATAAAATGCTGACTTCTTTCCTAAATCATATGCTGAAGCACCGCCGCTAAAATTCGAAACGAGCAAAGTAAACGTTTCCATTTTGCCATAGCTCCAACCTAATGCATAATCTTTATCTAAACCAGTACTAATTTTCTTTTCTGTCAATTCAGATGGGCCGCGAGTGGAATACTTACCATACTCTGCAGTAGCCATTAGGTTCGTGATGTTTGGTAATACAGCAATAGCGGCTACACCAGCCAAAACCATGGATGCAATCATGAAGTCTTTGATAGTTTTATTCATGATAGCATTTACTAATTCAGACGCAGCCAACAATCCGACTGCAATGGCTAAATAATAAGTAATCTGTAAGTGATTCGCATAAATCTGTAAACTCAATGCAAGAGCAGTTAATGCTCCACCGGACAACCATCGACCTCGGTAAGTCATCATCACACCAGCAATTACCATTGGCATTAGTGCAATAGCCTGCACTTTGGTATTATGTCCTGCAACCAAGCTGACGAAATTGAATGAACAAAAGGCGTATGCTATGGCTAACGCTATGGCTAGACGAAAATCAGCTTTTAATGTGATAGCTAAAATGTAAAAACTTAACAATGCAAGGAATACAATATTCGCTGGCGAAGGCAAACCTAGCCAAAAGAAATCGTTGATATATTTTACCCAATTTGAAGGATACAATACTGATATCTGATACGAAGGCATTCCGCTGAACATGGAGTTAGTCCACAAAGCTTCTTTACCAGTTTGAGCTTTATAATCTAAAATCTCTTTGCTCATCCCTATCCATTGAGACACATCATGTGTTGACAAAGACGACCCTGAAAGCGTTGGAAGAAAATAAACTACAGTTAGTAAAAGAAAAACACCAATTGCAATAATATGGGGTTTGACTTTGTTAATATCGATTGATTTCATAGCAAATTTGTTAACTCCGAAAATAATCGGAAAAAAGTTAACTACGAAACAAAAAGTTAAAAATTAACAACCAAGAATACAAACAAAAATAATTAGAATTTAATCTTTAATTTCTACATAATCGATATACTCTCCATCATCATCATTAATCCTCTTGCTTTGCTTTTTATTAGAAGCATCGACATGCACTTTACCCTCTTGATTTGGTTGATGCGTATTGGAATGTCCTTGTTGTTGCTTTTGCATCTCATTGAATAGCTTTTTCGAAACTGCATTCATTACTAAGAAGAATAAATACCTTCTAAAAACTCCAAATACAATAAAAATGGCAATGAGAACAAGAATAAAATCAGACATGATACCCTCCTATCAAATGATTATCTTGATAAATATAAATTTCGTTCAGAATAGACCTTTTGGAAGAACTCATCCTGTAAATCATCAATGAAATAGATGGCCTCTCCAGTTGATTTCATTTCCGGACCAAGTTCTTTATTTACATCTCTGAATTTCTCGAATGAAAACACTGGAACTTTTATCGCATATCCATTCTTTGTTGGATTGAATTTAATATCCTTTACTTTAACCGCACCCAACATCACCTTAGTTGCATAATTTACATACGGTTCGTCGTATGCCTTGGCAATAAAAGGAACAGTGCGCGATGCTCTTGGATTGGCTTCAATTACGTAAACAACATCATTCTTGATTGCAAACTGAATATTTATCAAGCCTTTTACCTGCATAGCTAAGGCAATTGACTTTGTATGCTCTTCTATCTGACGAATAACATCCGCACTTAAATCGAACGGAGGCAAAACTGCATTACTATCACCACTATGGATTCCCGCAGGCTCAATATGCTCCATAATGCCAATGATGTAAACATCTTCTCCGTCACAAATAGCATCCGCTTCTGCTTCTATGGCCTTCTCAAGAAAATGATCAATCAACACTTTATTATCAGGAATATCTTTTAAAATGTTTACTACATGAGTTTCTAATTCCTGTTCATTGATAACGATTTTCATACTCTGTCCGCCAAGAACATAACTTGGACGCACTAATAGTGGAAAACCTAATTCTCTTGAAACACCTACTGCTTGATCAGCATCTTCAACTACTCCAAACTTCGGATAAGGAATATTCAAATCACGGAGCAAATTAGAAAAACGACCACGATCTTCGGCTAAATCCAACGAATTGTAACTGGTTCCGATAATTTTAATTCCGTATTTATTTAATTTTTCAGCCAGTTTTAATGCTGTCTGACCTCCTAACTGAACTATAACACCTTCTGGTTTTTCATGTTGGATAATATCGTAGATATGCTCCCAGAAAACGGGTTCAAAATAAAGTTTATCTGCAATATCGAAGTCCGTTGAAACAGTTTCTGGATTACAGTTAATCATGATTGTTTCATAACCACATTCTTTAGCAGCCAATACTCCATGAACGCAACTATAATCGAATTCGATACCTTGTCCAATACGGTTAGGTCCTGAACCAAGAATGATAATTTTCTTTTTATCAGATGCAAAAGACTCGTTTTCCTGCTCAAATGTTGAATAGTAATAAGGTGTTCTTGCTTCGAATTCAGCGGCACAAGTATCTACTAATTTGTAAACACGATTTATATTCAAATCTTTTCGTTTGGTATAGACTTGACTTTCCAAACATTTTAACAAATGAGCAACCTGCCTGTCGGCATAACCTTTTTGTTTTGCATCTAGTAATAAATCAAAAGGAATAGTAGCAAGGGTATGTTTTTGAATTTCTTTTTCAAGCTCTACTAACTCTTCAATTTGATTTAAGAACCAAGCATCAATTCTTGTCAGCTTTTGAATAGTATTAAAGGGAATGCCTAGCTTAAATGCATCATAAATATGAAACAGGCGATTCCATCCCGGATTTTTTAAACTATCGAGAATTTGCTCTTGATTTTTCAGTTCTTTCCCGTCGGCACCTAAACCGTTACGCTTTATTTCTAACGACTGACATGCTTTCTGTAAAGCTTCTTGAAATGAGCGTCCGATTCCCATTGCCTCGCCTACTGATTTCATCTGAAGACCTAAATGGCGATCGGCTCCTTTAAACTTATCAAAATTCCACCGCGGAACTTTAACAATCACATAATCAATAGTTGGTTCGAAAAACGCTGAAGTACTTTTGGTAATTTGATTTTTTAATTCATCCAGATTATATCCAATAGCAAGCTTTGCTGCAATTTTAGCAATAGGATATCCAGTTGCTTTAGAAGCTAAAGCCGAAGAACGTGATACACGCGGATTAATTTCAATAACGATAATTTCATCTTCATTATCTGGATTTACAGAAAACTGAATATTACAACCTCCCGCAAACTGACCAATACCATTCATGCATTTGATGGCAAGGTCACGCATTTTTTGATAGGTGCGGTCGCTTAATGTCATGGCTGGAGCAACAGTAATAGAGTCACCTGTATGAATCCCCATTGGATCAAAGTTCTCAATAGAACAGATGATAATTACATTTCCATTACTATCTCTTAATAATTCCAGTTCATACTCTTTCCATCCCACAATACTTTTTTCCACCAATACTTCATGCACAGGTGATGCATGTAATCCATAGTTTAATGCATTATCAAATTCTTCTTGATTATGCACAAACCCACCACCAGTTCCTCCAAGAGTAAATGAAGGTCGTATCACTAGTGGAAATCCTATTTCTTGCGCAATTTCTTTTCCTTCTAAAAAAGATGTTGCCGTCCTACCTTCACATACCCCAGCACCTAATTCTAACATTTTCAAACGGAACAGCTCACGGTCTTCGGTAGTATGAATCGCATCAATATCGACCCCAATTATTCTCACATTATGTTTTTCCCATAGCCCTGCCTTTTGACAATCAATAGCAAGATTCAATGCTGTTTGGCCTCCCATTGTTGGAAGCACTGCATCAATATTATGCTTAGTAAGTATTTCTGCAATCGACTTCCTATTTAACGGTTTCAAATAAATGTGATCAGCCGTTACCCTGTCAGTCATAATAGTTGCAGGATTGGAGTTGATCAATACAACCTCAATACCTTCTTCTTTCAATGACCTGGCAGCTTGACTACCAGAGTAATCAAATTCACAGGCTTGTCCAATGATGATAGGACCGCTTCCAATGATTAATACTGACTTAATTGAATAATCGCGTGGCATGAGTTAAACAGTTTAAATAAATGGATATAAAAATAGCCACCGATACTCCTTCAAATGATTTGAAACCGATCGATAGCTGCATAAATTTTAATTATTAAGCGAAAGTAAGTAAAAGTAAAAATCGAAATAGCATATGTTGAAAAATAACTGCGGGCACCCTGATTTTCAAGATGCCCGCAATATAATATGTTAATTACTTAGTAATTATTTTCTCCAAGAACGCTCATCAGAAACAGTAAGTTTCGTGCGTCCTTTTTTACGACGAGCTGCTAAAACTCTACGTCCATTAGCTGTACTCATTCTTTTTTTAAATCCGTGTTTATTTCTACGCTTACGTAAAGAAGGTTGAAAGGTCCTTTTCATGACAATACTTTATTAATCTTAATGGGTGGCAAAGATAATAAAAAACTTATAGCTTCAAAACAGTTTGTCATTTTTTACTCAATAAATTAAATAAATAGTTCGCTAACATAACGACCTAAAAATCAAGATAAAAAAATTACAGCGACTGCCTAGGGATGTAGACAATAGACTTAGTTTCAAAAAACTCAAGGGGAAAATAGTCATAAAGAGATTGAATTTCTGCAATCTTCTTATAGGCCATTAACTCCTCCTTCAAGTCACCCCCTTTTAAAACTACCCAACCATTAGGCAAACTACCATTTTGACCCATTTTGCATCTGTTAATACCCCATCTTACTAATACTTCCATAGGTGCAACTGCACGACTTACAATATAATCGAATTCCTGTTTTAATTCTTCAGCTCTGGATCTAATCACAGCTACATTTTTCAAATTCAATTGCTGAACAATGTCTTCAACTACCTTAATCTTTTTCTCTATTGAGTCGACAAGTGTAAACTTGACATTTGGATAAAATATCGCTAACGGAATACCGGGAAAACCTCCGCCTGTCCCGATGTCTAATACACGCGCACCATCATCAAAGCGTATATACTTGGTAATTGATAATGAATGAATAATATGTTTTATCATAAGATGCTCGACATCTTTTCTGGAAACTAAATTCACCTTTTCGTTCCATGAGTTAAAAAGCTCTTGATGGGCTGAAAAAAGGGCTAGCTGTTGCTCATTTAAATTGGGGAAATATTTTTTTAAAAGAGTATTATCTTCAATCATTTTACAAAAGTAAAATAAAAAACAAAGGGGCCTTTGGCCCCCTTTAAAGTATTCATAAATAACTCAATCATGTGCAGTATAATCAGTGCCTTTTATAATCTGATACAAAAACTCTCTTGCTCTAAACAGTTGAGCTTTTACTGTTCCAAGTGGCAAGTCCAGCTCTTCAGCGATTTCTTCATATGACAGCTCTTGATAATATCTCAACTCTACTAATTTCTTGTATCGCGGCTTTAGTTTATCAACAACTTCTTTCATCATCATCACTTTTTGCTTTTTAACAAGAATATCATCAGGTGAAGGTCCGTCTGATTTAATTTCAAACGACATTTCCTGTCCGTCTTCATTTTCAAAACCTCTGTCTATACTTAAAAGCATTTTTCTTTTCTTTCGTATAAAGTCGATGCAATTATTAGTGGCAATTCTAAACAGCCAAGTGCTAAAGGCATAATCTGGCGTATATTGCTTGATATTTCTGAATGCTTTTCCGAATGCCTCAATGGTCAAATCCTCCGCGTCATCTCGGTTATTCACCATTTTAAGGAGCATATAATAAATAGAATCTTTGTATCGAGACATCAATTCAGCGTATGCTTTTTGGTCGCCATCATCGACGGCCTTGCGGACTAACTTGTAATCTTTGATTGCTTTATCGGAGAGGTGTTGGACATCCTCATCAGTAATTTGAAGCTGTGGTTTAGGCTTTTCCATAGTCAAGGTTTGGGTTGATGCTGTTACTTCCATACTCTTATTTTAATGAAAGGGTTAGTTATAGCTAACAGCGGATAAATAATTGCTGCGATTAGGTCGAAAACTGGAAGAAATATGATTAAGTCCTTCTCTCCTAGCTTTCTAAATCCTGTCCAATATACAGTAATTTGAGCGATTAACCGTGTTGATAACATTGCAACGGCAATCACCCAATTTAGTTTCAATACCATAGATGTAATAATAAGCAATAAAAAAAAAGTATGGGAAAAATAATACATGCCTATTAAGTTTTTATCACTCGATTTATAATATTTCCCAGACGACATATGACGTCTTTTTTGTAGCAGCCAATCCTTGAGTGTCTCTTTAGGGATGGATATAGTTATAGATTCATTTGAAAGGCAAACACCCACATTATTTTTTGTAGCAGTTTCATTAACGAATAAATCATCATCACCGGATAATAAATGATTATGCGAAGCAAATCCTTTGTTTTTAAAAAACAAGGACCTTACATAACCTAAGTTTCTCCCAACTCCCATATAAGCTTTTCCTTTTAATGCTCGGCTGATATACAACAATCCATTTTGAGCAGTATCGAATCTAATCCACTTATTTAAAAATCCGCTGTTTTTTTGATATGCTCCATAGCCAACAACGATTTCTTTATCAATTGAAAGTGTTGAAGACATTTGTTTTAACCATTGGTTAGATGCAGGACGGCAATCAGCGTCAGTAAAAATCAAGCGATCAAAAGCAGCCCCTTTTATTCCCAATGTTAGCGCGAATTTTTTTCCATGCTGATACTTCTCTTGCTCATTTATAGTAATTACTTTTAAATTAAAATGAGCATCCTCCATTTCCTCCAAATAACGGGAAGACTCATCCCAACTACAGTCATTAACAACAACAACCTGATATTGTGGGTAATCCTGATTTAGAATTTCAGGCAAAAATTGTCTTAAATTTTTTAATTCGTTTCTTGAACAAATAATTATTGATACTGGATCAGAATTGTTGGATTTCGGCTTTATGATTTTTTTGAATCCTACTCCAGAAAATTGAAAAAGAATATAATACAATTGAATTGCAAAGAATATTGCGGATAATACTAATAAACTTTCAGCGATAATACTATTGTCAAATACCAACATTAATTTGCGTTTGTTTTAATTCACAAATCTATTGGTTGCACCAATCTCTAAATTGCAATTAAATTGAAAATATCAACAACTTAATTTTAAAAAGATTTTCAATTCTTTTTATGCAGTCATTTGATTTACAGAGTCAGTAATTATTCTTCCCGGATATTCTTTAAGAGCTGTAGCGAGACAATCCATCGCTTTTGCTAAAGATTCCTTATTTAGAACATACGCGATTCTTACTTGATGCAATCCTAACTTTGGATCAGAATAGAAACCACTAGCAGGGGCAAGCATAACCGTTTCACCATTATGAGAAAACTCTTCCAAAAGCCATTGACAAAATTTATCGGCATCATCAACAGGCAATTGAGCCATACAATAAAATGCTCCGCTAGGTTTTGGACAAATTACAGCTTCCATAGAATTCAGTGCTGAAACAACTAAATCTCTTCGTTCTACATATTCAGCAACCACCTCGTCAAAGTAACTTTGAGGAGTATCGATTGCAGCTTCGGCAGCAATTTGGCCGAATGTTGGCGGACTTAACCTCGCCTGAGCAAATTTTAATGCAGCAGCCATTACGTCTTTGTTTCTTGAAACTAGGGCACCTATTCTAGCTCCACAAGCGCTGTATCTTTTTGAAATACTATCCACTAAAACAACATTCTCATTCAAACCATCCAACTGCATTACCGAAGAGTAAGATTTTCCATCATAACAAAACTCACGATATACTTCATCAGCAAAAAGGTACAAATCATATTTCAAAGCTAATTCCTTTAATACCTGTAATTCATCGTTTGAATAAAGATAACCCGTTGGATTTCCTGGATTACAGATCATTATGGCTTTTGTCTTATCAGTAATTACTTTTTCAAACTCAGCAATTGGAGGTAATGCAAATCCCGATTCAATAGAAGAAACAATAGGTTTAATTATAACATTAGCTTGGATACTAAATCCATTATAATTAGCGTAATAAGGTTCAGGAATAATAATTTCATCCCCTGGATTCAAACATGCCATCATCGCAATTTCAATAGCTTCCGACCCACCAGTTGTAATCATAATGTCGGTATAATCAACATCGATATTATTTTTCTGATAATAATCGGCCAATCGCTTTCGGTATGACTCTATTCCGGCTGAATGACTGTATTCAATAACATCTAACTTTATATTTCGAATTGCATTCATCATCACCTCTGGCGTTTTAATATCTGGTTGGCCGATATTTAAATGATAAATATGCATCCCTCGTTTCTTTGCTGCTTCTGCAAATGGAACAAGCTTGCGAATTGGTGATGGTGGCATATGAAGGCCTTTATCTGAAATTTTTGGCATAGTATATAAAATAAACAGTCCCGCTCAGAATAAGAGCGGGACTGCAAATTTAAACTTAATATTTTAATTATTTACTAGGTGTTGCAGCAGGATTTTCTACTGGTGCTGGTGCTTCAACAGTTCCTTTTAAGTGAAGGATAACTGGAGAATTTTTAGCATTAGATGTAATGGTAACTGTTTTGTCTTGCATTCCCATTTTACCAGCTGAGTTAAATGTTACTTTGATAACTTGCTTAGCGCCTTTTTTAATTGCTTCTTTCGGATACTGAGGAACTGTACATCCGCAAGAACCTGTAGCATTTGTAATGATAAGATCTTCTTTACCATTGTTAACGAATTCGAATTCGTGGTTTACAGAATCACCTTGCTTAATAGTTCCGAAGTTAAATTCTAAAGCTTCGAAAGTCATTTCAGAAGCATTCGGATTTACAGCTGCTTTGTCTGCTGTTTGAGCTTTTGTTGCAAACGACATTAATAATGTGCAAGCAACTAATAGAATTGATTTTTTCATTGTTTTGTTTGTTTAAGTATTTAGAATTATTGTTTTACGTTTTCCATTGGAGAAACACCACTTGGCTTCATAAAAGGAGTTTGATCTTCAGTTTGCTCTTGAGTTTTTACTACTCCTTTAATTGTAAGAACTTTAGTTGGGCTTTTACCAGCATTAGACATTACAGTAACTGTTTTTGTGAATGGTCCCTGGCGTTTTGTATCGTAACTTACATTGATGTAACCTGACTGACCTTTTGCTACTTCATCTTTCGACCACTTGGGAACGGTACATCCACAACTTCCCTTTGCATCAGTGATTTTTAAAGGTTCTTTTCCTGTGTTAGTGAATTTGAAGGCATAAGTTCCATCACCAGCAAAATCAATAGAACCGAAATCATGCACTTCTGTTTCAAAACTAATTTCTGGTGCATTTGGGTTATTTGCATTTTCCTGTGCTGATGCAAGAAAAGTTGTTGCAAATAAAACAGAGAGTGTTAGAATTATCTTTTTCATAGTTAATAGGGCTTACTACGTTTTAACAGGTGCTAAGTTCTAATTATTAAATGAATTAAATATGAAATTTCAAATCCGTTGGTTTTATTTAGCGCTTTTCCAATTTCAATACAGAGTAGGCCGTATTGGCATAATACATAAACCACAAGAAAATCCCTGCAAATTTACAGCAGTCCTCGTAATACACCTGATGAGATATAAATGGGTCAACATTATCTAAAATCATTGACACTAGGAATAAACACATCGCCACAACCCAAAATAAAACTTTGGTTTCAAACAAGTTTCTCCATTGTAACAAAAAATAGCCTGCAATAGAACCAATATATACCAGATAAAACAATTTTTCAGCAAATGGGAAAGCGTGAATAAATACTTCCTCATGTAATTGAAATGTGTCGTCAAAACCTAAAAACAAAGAAAGCATACCGCCAAACAACAAAATATTTTTAAATTCGGAATCAGCCTTTCTAATTACAGCAAATGCTAAAAAACAAATTGCAGCTGATGCACTCCACAAAAACAACCCCAACATAGAAATCATCCCATCATAAGGGTGGCCATGTAATACAGCGGCCGTGTCACGAGTTAAATTACTTACTTCAACATCATAAGATTTTCCAACCCAGAACACAACAAACATCAAGATGAATGGCAATAACACCCATTTTAGTACGGTAAAAAAATGCAACTTGACCTGGTCAATCAGTTTTTTAATAATCATTTGAATCATAACAGTAACGGTTTAAGGATATAAAAATACAATATAATCAAAGCAATTACTGATTGTCAGGATGATTTTTATTATTGGAATCATTCTCATCATCTGCCTTCATATCAGGCTTAAAAAGTTTTTTGTAGGATTTACTCTTTCCAGGTAAAATAATTTCGTAATTAATACCTAAAACATAATTGGCTTCAGGAATAGAAATAGAATGAATATCAGGTTGGTAAATATAAAACAATGCTAAAGACTGATACTTGTTGTACTGCATGATGAGTTGAGCGACGTACCGAATATTATCTAAATACGGCTTATCAGCTCTATTTAAATCAACTCTTGGCTCAGCAGAAATAGTAGTTGAAAAAACTTTATTGATATCATACTTGGCTCTTACACGAAATCTTGCCTCTGTGAAACTCCTGTCATAAGATTCATTAAATGAAAAGTAATTCCTGTTGTGCTGCAATGCTATTCGACCATAAAGATTAAAGTACTTCAACTTTATTTTTCGATTGTACCCACAAAATAGAGTATGTACATCTTTAGTATAATTTGTCTGCAAGCGGTAATATGCTTCAACATTATTCTTCTTATTAAAGTTGTGGCCATAAATAAAATAAAAATTGCTATTGTCAAATTGAGATGCATTTTCGTTAAATCGATTTTGATATTGAAAGCTTGCGTAGTTAGACTTGTTGAAATAATAGTACAACTGCGTAGATGTCCATAAAGAAAAATCAGAAGGCCTTTGAGCAAGCCCCAAAAATGATGATAGAATAAAGGCTATCACCAAAAATAAAATACGGAAACCTGATTTCAAAATGCAATTACCTGCTTAAATCGTAAAAATAAATTTTAACTTGAGCTGTATCACGCAAAAAATCTATCTTTTGAACTTCAGCGCGATGAATATCAATCCCTGTTCGAGATCTAAGATCCTCAAGAAATTCATTGTGTTTATCAGGATGAATTAATTCAATTTTTTCATAGTAAATAGTTTTAAAAAGCTCTTGCTTCATAAACCAATTGCTTTCTAACATAAATGCAACAAATATCATCGCTGTGATAATCGCAATCAAGAAAAAATATTCATATAAATCCTCAACACCTTTTAATCGTGTAACTGCCGATACAATTCCAATTGCAATGGTGAGAAAAAGATAGGTCATATCCTTAATACTTATTTCTTCAGTTTTATACCTAAGCATACTAAAAACAGCAAACAAACCAAACGCTGCTCCCATTGAAATTTCTACTCTGTTAAGCAAAAATGAAATGGTAAAAATAACAATATTGAAAACGAAATAAGTAAACAATAAATCTTTGTTTTTATAAAAACGGAAATAAATAAATTGCATTAGAATATAGGTAGATACTAAATCAATCAGTAATCTGATTCCATATTTGGTTGCAATTTTTGCAATCGTTTCTATTCCCTCAGGAGATGTAATTTGTAATAACATATTATTTAGTTAGCAATTAGTTTGTTAATTTTTATTACTTGTTTTTTAAAGTTATTGCGCTTCTCATTGACTTCAAGCATGTACATTCCAACACAATATTTGCTCAAGGAAACAGGCTTTTTATTAGTGTCACGCAGCAATCGTTTAATAAGTGTATTTGTCTTGCCATCACTTTTAACTTCAATAATCACAAGGTTATTGTATGTGGACTTTTTTCCTTCAAAGCTATAAGTTAATCCCATGTCTATTGTTACCCTTTCAATAGTTGATTTATTTATTAAAGCAATGCGGTCATAGTTTATATTTATGGATGGTAATAAATTACTACAATCAACATTTAAATGTTCGAATAGGAATTCAGAAACAAGATAGTCTTGAAAATCTACATCACGTTCACATTTAACACGAACTTTATTAGTAACGCCCTTGTTGTTTTTAATTTTAGCCTCCAGAAAACTAATGTTGCTATCTATGTAAGTTCTTCTTCTGACTTTATAGCGATTCATTTTACCATTATGATGCATCTTGTAAAGTAAATGCTCAGGTGTATCATAATATAATGTATCGTAATTAAAATTTCGTTTATTATTGATTTCAAGTATACGGTAGTCGTTCGAAAGCTGAGGCAATACCAACATCAAGTCATTTAGATTTATTGCAAACTTTAAATCAGAGCGTTCCATTAACTCTGCCATACCCATTTCAACAAGTGAAATAGGTTGGAAAGCAATAAGAGCTTGTGACAATCCTTGATTCATTAACTATCGATTTACGACTATTGTTCCGATATCTACCACTTGTTTTTTATCTGTTATTTGAATTTTCGCAGCAACTGGAAATTGATTATTAGATACCGTTGACGATTGTAGTGTATCACTTAAAGAGTAGATGGTATAAGTCCCTTTTCTGAGGTATTTAAATTCGAAATTTCCATTTAAGTCAGTTGATACTTTATCGCCATATCCATTTTGATTACCGTAAACAATAAATACATCTTCATCCAATCCAGGATATTCATACATCATTAGATTAAAGTTCTTATCCCAATCACGCACCCAAATATTTCCTTTTATGGTAGCCATCCCTCCTTCGCCTTCTTCCTTTTTACAAGAAAAAATCAAGAAAGAAAAAGACAACATTAACAGTAGTTTGATTCGCATCTTATTTTACAATTTGAATTCGTTTAACTAATTCAGAATTATTTATCTGCAACAAATATAATCCATTGTCAAGGCCAGGTAATTCCATTTGATAATTGTTTTCATTGCCGATATTAACATTTATAACACACTTACCTGTCAAATCAAATATTTTGATGTTATTAATATTAAATTGTGATTGAACAGATATAGAACCTCGTGAGGGATTAGGAAATACATTCAGTTGATTAGCTTCTAATTCATTAATTGAAGTTGGACAATTACTCTGATTAAAAGTAAACGATAAGGTATAACCAAAACTTCCAATACCATTCGGACAACGATAATAAGATATATCTGGACTTTGCGGCCCGAAATAAACACTATCTATTACAAATTCATCAGAATTACTTATATAAACGGAATCACCCGCAGCCGCCAATTTAAAATTAGTATGAAGGCCCTGCTGCAACGTATCTAAATCTGTCCATACAATCAATACACTGTGAGATTCAATACTTGCATTAGAAGGAAACTTCCACTTTAGTTTGTCATTTTTATCGTCAGACAAATACAAATCAGAAAGATTAATTCTGTGATTAGAGGTATTGTAAAGTTCAATCCAATCATCATATTCCCCGTTCTGATCGGCAATAGCAGCATCATTCTTAGCCATTATTTCGTTAAATGCTACTTCTTTAAAATACACAGCATTATTAGTAACGTTTAAGTGATAGTACTCATGCTCTGCACGTGCTGGTGAAAACACGCCCGCATTTGTGTTCTCTGCATATATGTAATAATCCATTTGTGTGGAGGAACAAAAAATGGCAGCACCAAATATACCATCACCACTAGCTCCATCACGATGTAATCCATCATCAAACATAGGCTGCTTAGAAAATTTACCGAAAATATTATTGCGAGTACCAAGCCAAATACTTGAACCATTGCTCATATTGCAATTTACCCAAACAGTATCATAAATTACAGGTTGAGCAGGTGTGCTAACGATGCCCGCTAACGTAGGCGCTGCAGCCTGAAATTCTGTTGTGCCTTGCAAATATGACATCCTTGATGTGAACAAATTATTGATACCAGGAACTGTATAAGTACCAACATTAATATCAGTGCTTAGTGAAGATTGAAACTGAGAATAACTGAACATTTTATTTACATCAGATTGAACCGCAGTGTCAATTAGTGTTTGATAAGTTGTAGCCATCGACTGATATACTCCGTTTGAAAAATATTCATCAGCAATTGTTTTAGCATGCGCGTAGAACATCCTCTTCCATGTTGGATTATTAAACACATCATTGATTAATGGCCAGAAAGGATCTGTATTATGAATATTTAATGGTAATTGTTGCATATTAGCAACCGTTAATGATCCCATCGATGTTGCTCCACTACCAACAAATGGAAATCCACCAAAAGCCATATTCAAATCCCAAGTAATTGGAACAAATCGATTATTCAAATCGCGATACAAATAATAATTCTGAGCAAAAACTCCTGAATAACTATCTAAATTAATAGTAACGGCATTATACGCCAACATCCAAATCACTCTGTCAATATCAAGTATGGCTTCTAATGAAGAACCATAATTAGTAGTGGTATCGCATAAACGAACAAGTTCATGCCAGCCATTAGCCGATTTTAATTCATAATAATTAAAGTAAGAGCTACTGTCTGAATTAATGTACTTCAAATTGCATTTGGTTGTTGGGCCAGGAATAACAATTGGATTACACTTGAATTGCGTACCATTAGTAGAATTAAACTTGTCGCCTAAAAATGAATTGCCAATATTCTCGTCATTTGAATACAATCCGACGTAACTACCATTGATATAAAGTTGAGCAAAATTAGAACGGGGACAATCCATGTAACTAGCCAAAATCTTATACGCTAAAACTTCACG
>CALQOD010000055.1 GCA_943332105.1 Chitinophaga pinensis
AACCAATACAAAATCCCGAAGGTTAACATACCATTCCAGCCTAAACCGCCAATGTGCACGTGCGCACTGGTCCAATCTGTAAAGTGTGAAATTGCATTCACTGATTTTAACGATAACATCGGACCTTCGAATGTTGCCATACCGTAAGCAGTAATTGCAACTACCATAAATTTCAACACCACACTCTCACGAACACGATCCCATGCACCACGTAATGTAAGTAAACCGTTAATCATACCACCCCAGCTTGGAGCAATTAACATGATAGAGAAAACAGTTCCTAACGATTGTGCCCAATCAGGTAAGGCAGTATATAATAAGTGATGTGGACCAGCCCAGATATAAATAAAGATTAAGGCCCAGAAGTGAATGATGGATAAACGATAAGAATAAACAGGACGATTAGCAGCTTTCGGAACGAAATAATACATCAAACCTAAATATGGCGTAGTTAAGAAAAAAGCCACTGCATTATGTCCGTACCACCATTGCACCAATGCATCTTGCACACCTGCATATACTGGGTAACTCTTTAAAATACTAACTGGAATTTCAATACTGTTTACAATATGTAAAACTGCAACGGTAACAACAGTCGCAATGTAAAACCAGATAGCAACATATAAATGTCGTTCGCGACGTTTGATAATAGTACCAAACATATTTATTGCAAACACCACCCATGTAAGTGTGATTAAAATATCAATTGGCCATTCTAATTCAGCATATTCTTTACCTGTGGTATGTCCTGTAATTAATGTTAACGCAGCAAGAACAATAATGGATTGCCACATCCAGAAATGCATTTTTCCTAACAGATCGCTGAATAATCTCGCCTTTGTTAAACGTTGTAATGAATAATACAATCCCATAAAAATTCCATTACCTACAAAGGCAAAAATGATAGCATTGGTATGAATAGGTCGTATGCGACCAAATGTTACATACTCGCCGGCATTCAAACCAGGAAATGGAATTTGCAGCGCTGCAATTAATCCAACTAACATTCCTACAATTCCCCAAATGATGGTAGCAATTGCAAAATTTCTAACAATGCGATTGTCGTAATTATACTTCTCAATTATCATAATGATTGTTTTTTGATTTTTCGTTTGATGTTATTTCATTGTCCATTAATATTCGTACAGCGGGAGAAGTATCATCATCAAACTGTCCTGTTTTTACCGACCAGAAAAATGCAATCAGAAATCCGATAGCAACGGTTAAACTTGCAATGATCAAAAGAATGATTACTTTCATAACGAGAGCAAATCTATTTCGCAACGAGATATATTTAAATGACTGCCATTAGGATGCATTATGATAAATGTCAACCTACTTTGTGAAGCCCAAACGACGAGCTTTGATTGAGCTGGCAACTACTGTATAGATGACTAAACTACTTGTACTGATAGGCATTAAGATCGCTGCAATTACAGGAGAAAGCGTGCCTTGTACAGCGAACCATAAGCCTAAAAAATTATAAACAAGTGATATAATAAAACTGATGATGATAATTCTATTCGCCGACTTTGCAAGGCGAATTAACTTTTCCAGCTTTGATAAATTACTCCCCATAATAATAGCATCACAAGCAGGCGTAAAATTGTTAATGTCGTTAGACACTGCAACACCCACATGACTATGCATTAATGCACCAGCATCGTTAAATCCATCGCCCACCATCATTGTTTTAAAACCATGCTGATTAAGTTCATTGATATAATTTAATTTATCAATGGGCTTACAATTAAAATGTAGGTGAGTTCCTTCGGGAAGTAGGGTAGTTAAATTGAATCGCTCGTGTTCATCATCGCCACTAATTACTCCTAAATTAATTTTATGATTGGCTAAATCATTTGTTAATTGTTTTATACCATCGCGGTATTTATTCTGAATAGAAAAATAACCCAATACTTCGTTATTAATTCCAATATAAACGCGAGTAGATTTTAATGAACTATTTTCCTTTTTTTCTGTCACAAACTCTTCACTTCCTATTTTATAATGATGTCCGAAAATCATTGCAGAAATTCCTTTGCCTGGAAACTCTTCTATATGTAATTCAGGATCCGAAAAAGGTTTTAACTTTAAGTACTTTGCAAGGACAACACTTAAAGGATGTGTTGAAGAAGATATAATTGTATAAATCGCACGCAAATTAAAATCATCAAGTTCATCACCTTCATATCGTATATGATTAGATTCGGGTTCAGTTAAAGTACCCGTCTTATCAAATATAACAGTATCAATATCCGCTAATTTTTCAATTACCTGCACATTGCGCAAATAAATCCCTTTTTTACCAAGCAGGCGAATAATATTCCCGAAGGTAAAAGGAGCAGATAATGCAAGTGCACAGGCGCAAGCAATAACCAATACCGAGGTGAATGCATTAATTGCTTTTGTGAAGTCAGTAGAATACCAATAGGCAAAGGATGAAACAGCAATAAGAACGGTCACTAATACAAACCAACGACTAATGATATTCACCATTTTTTGAAAGTAACTTATCTGAATAACCTTATCGCTTTGCTGATTCCATAATTTTGTAAGATAACTGTTGGAGGTAGCCTGATCTACTAAGACATCAATTGGTCCGTTTAACAATTTAGCACCGGCATAAATCAATTCTCCTTTATTCACTTTTACAGGGGTCGATTCGCCAGAAACAAAACTATAATCGATATGTGCTGACTGATTCAGCAGCTTCACATCGGCTGGAATAATTTCATGATTTCGTATTTTCAAACGATCTCCTTTTACAACATCATTCACCAATACAGTTTCTTCTTTCAAACCATTATAACGTGTAACAGCAATAGGGAAGTAGGAGGTATAATCACGATTAAACGAAAGCCACTGATAGGTTTTATCCTGAAAATTTCTTCCAATCAGCATAAAAAAAACAAGACCTGACATACTATCAAAATACCCAGGTCCGGTACCAGAAGTAATCTCATATAAACTTCGCAAGAACATCGCTAAAATTCCAATGGCAATAGGTACATCAATATTTACTACCTGCTGACGGAAACTTCTAAATGAATTAATAAAAAACTCACTTGCCGAATAAAAGAAAACCGGCAACGCCAATACGACTATGATATATCTGAATAAATGTCTGAAATCTTCCGCTCCAAAAATACCACCCGATAAATACTCTGGAAAACTAAGCAACATAATATTTCCAAAAGCAAATCCGGCTAATCCAATTTTATAAATACGTGCATTACTCTTTTTTAAAAAAGAATGATTGCTCACCTTATTTAAATTCAATTCAGGCTCATAGCCAATCAAGGTTAACTGCTCAACAATGTTCCTAAGATTTGTCAGAGAAGTATTAAATACAATTAGTAGTTCCTTGCTTACAAAATCAACCTGCGAACGAATTACTCCTTTATCTATCCTCGAAAAATTTTCTAACAACCAGATGCAACTACTACAATGCATATTCGGAATATGAAATCGGATATGGATTTCATTATTCGATTTAAAACTGATGAGCTTATTTATTATTTGTTCTTCATCAAGAAATGCAAAACGATTTCCGAGATAAGAGTTCTTTCTGTTGATTCCTGGATTATCGGATATCGCATAATAATTACAAAGATTATTTTCATTCAACACCTCATACACCAGCTTGCATCCAACACAACAAAAGTCTTTATCATCAAAGCGTACTTTATCTTCTTCACAGGTTTCATGACAATGAAAACAAGTTGTTGTTGCTGTAGTTGTAGTGTTTAATGTCGACATACTAAATAAATCTTACGCAAGATTATTCAATGTATACACCTATACGCATGACTAAAATCAGTAATGATTTTGATAGTGGTCACAAAACATTTTTTCAAATAAGTGGTTTAAATTATAATGTCTAATGACATAGGTCATTTGTTACACTTACTAAATAAATCAATTTTGCAGTACACAAAAGAAGAACATGTTATCCGAATCAAAAGCGCCGAACTCGCTACACCTTTACATCGATTTAAACTCACGACTATCTGAAATACAAAAAGAGTTTAATACTTATTTTCCGTTTTTAAAAATTGAATTTTTTAAGGCACCACATAAAATCGGACAAGGATTAAAAAAAGATTTAATTATTAACGCTAATAAATTAGTAAAAGATTGCTCAACCGTAAAAAAGGGTGGGGTCATTGAATTTACTTCGGTAACTCCTGTTAGCGATTTAGAAACGAAATTTTTCAAGGACTTTAAATTATCAGTTCAAGTATTTAGAAAGGCTGGAAGAGTATGGTTAGAAACAACAGCTACCGATAGCTGGACATTAGCGCAACAAAATGAAGAAGGCGCTGAATTCTCAACGCCCTCTAAATAATTTATTCTCTTTATGCTTTTAAAGTTCGAAGCTTTTCATCATTCATAATTTTAATCTTCCCTTCTTTAATTTCGATTAATTTTTCTTCTTTAAAATCACTTAACGTTCGTATTAAGGATTCTGTTGCCGTGCCCACAATATTGGCTAAGTCTTCACGGGCAATCGCCATTGTAAAAGGAGAAGTATCTGTTGTCTTGTATTTATCCTGCAATAAAACCAATGCTTCTGCGGTTCTTTTTCTAACGGAACTGTAAGCTAATTCTAAAAGGCGCTCTTGTTTATCAATCACTCCTTTGGTTAAAAAACGTATAAAGTTTTTGGTGACTGCATGATTGCTATATACCAGATTACAAAACTCTTCCTTAGGAATAAAAATGACCTCTGATTCCTCTAACGTTTCTGCACTTTCAATGTATGGCTTCTCTTCTAACAGTGATACATATCCGAAGAAATCACCATCCTTTAATAAATCAGTAATAAGTTCCTTACCATATGTATGTGTTTTGGTAATTTTCACCTTGCCATTTTTCACATAGTAAATACCGTTAGGGTAGTGGTGCTCCTGATAAATTTTTTCTTTCTTCTTATAGTGGTTTACTTTCTTACCGTCCAAAAATTTCTTTAAGGCAGCATCACCAGCTACATCACTAATAAAATGACTTAGTCCGTCAAAGTCAGGCTGATAATCTTTTTTAAGTGCATCCGCTCTTTTCAAACGACTTTCAATAGCATTTAACAATTCTGTTTTGTCGAATGGTTTAGTGATATAATCATCCGCCCCTAAATCCATTCCCTTACGCATATCGCTTCGTTCAGCCTTAGCCGTTAGGAATATAAAAGGAACAGCACTCATATCTGTATCTTTACTTAACATATGTAAGACACCATAGCCATCTAATCCAGGCATCATAATATCGCAGATAATCAAATCTGGTTTCTCCTTACGAGCCATTTCAACGCCCTCTTTTCCATCTGGCGCAGTGCTCACTTTATAATTTGCCAGCTCAAGAATTTCTGCTGTATTTTCTCTTACATCCAGATTGTCTTCTATTAATAAAATCTTTTTCATACAATTAGTTTATTTGATTGGGAAATGTGATTTCTATTCTTGTCCCTTCGTTTAGTTTACTTGTTAAATGCAAATGGCCTTTCATAATGTCAACATAATTACCTACGATATGTAAGCCTAATCCTGTACCTTGAATATTAAAAGCATTTTTACCTCGGTAGAATCGCTCAAAGAGATGTTTTAAATCTTCTTCGCTGATACCGATACCTTGATCTTGAATTGCAATTTTTATTTCGTTAGCATCTACATCAGCATCAAGCACTATCGATTTTCCTTCTGATGAAAATTTAATGGCATTGCTAATAAGATTGAAAAGAATATTCTTAACGAGTTTCGTATCGAGGAAAACCATTTTATCGCCATTGTAGTTAATTACTATCTTCTGACCAGCTTTTAAATTCTGTCGCATATCGCTTGCAATTTCGTTCATCAGTGAGTTCAAATCGAACAAACTCATATCCGCATGAATCTTTCCTTCTTCTAATTTACTGATGGAGAGGAAATCGCTTAAGATATCGTTCAGGTTATTTACTGATGATTGAATGCGTTTGATATGCTTTTGTTTTTTCTCTTCTTGCTCTGGATTTTTATATTCCGAAATTAAAACAGCGGAAGATAAAATGGTCGTGAGTGGAGTTCTGAATTCGTGAGATGCCATTGAAATAAAGCGTGACTTCAAATCATTTAGGTCTTTTTCTTTTTCTAGCGCCACACTTAACTCTGACCTTGATTTCTCTAATTCAGCGATAGCTTCTTGCAGAACTTGCGTGCGATCAGAAACTTTTCGTTCTAAATCTTCATTCGACTTTTGAAGAGTAAGGGCAATTTGTTCTAATTCAGATTGTTTTTCTCTCACCGTTGCTTCAATTTTCTTTCTAACAGAAATATCTATCAAAAAGGCAATGATGTATTTGCGATCATCTTTAAAAATAGGATTCAAGCTGATCTCAATAGGAAACAAGGTTCCATCTTTACGTAAAGCATGTAAGTCTAGGCCTAAACCCATCGGACGAGCACGTGGCTTATCGACATACGATTTACGATGATGCTCATGATGTCCTTTAATATTCTTTGGAACTAGAACATCAATTGATTCATTTAACAGTTCATTCGATTCATATCCAAACATGGCACAAGCAGCTGGATTCATCAACTGAATTAATCCACTTTCGTTAGAAAAAATAATTCCTTCTGTTGCGTGATTGAACAAGGCATCGAGCAACTCGACTTTCTCAAAATTATGCATTGGCTAAAACAAGTAAACGCTAAAATTACGCATTTTTAATACTTCTACTTTTATTTATTACTGCTATAACCTGCTAAATAATATAAAGGACAAAATCCAGATGCACCTGTTACAAATGGAATCAAACCTAAAAATGCCCAAAATGAATTATGATAAATAAAAAATGAGGCGATGGTTACTCCTGCAACTAGGCGAATAACTCTTTCATTAAAATTTTCGTTGGTTTTCATAATGATATTTATTTGTTGAATCCAAAAGTAGAGGAGGTATCCAACGAAATAAATTACGCTAATCAGTGCCCGTTATGATAAATGTCACTTATACATTAAAAGTTGCTCCATCCTCCGGTATCTCTATATTGCTAAATCCTAATTCCTGAAGACGCTCTTTGAAAGCAGTAGCGGCTTCTAATTCGCCATGAATAAGAAAAACATTTTGAGTTAGCTTCGGATTTTGACACGTAATAAACTGAATTAACTCGTCAGCATCAGCATGTGCCGAATAAGAATCAATTACTTCTACTTTTGCATTTACATTATAAAGGTCGCCAAATATTTTCACCTGTGGCTCGCCACTCTTTAATTTTCCTCCCATGCTATTAGGAGTAACATACCCAACAATTAAAATCGTATTTTTTGCATCTTCAATATTGTTCTTGATATGATGCTTTACACGACCAGCTTCCATCATACCTGATGCAGATATAATAATACAAGGTTCGTCGCTGTCATTAATGGATTTTGAATCTTCTACATCACGGATGTAATATACCTCATCATAACCAAAAGGATTTTCATCTTTCACCATATATTCTAATATATCGGCATTAAACGACTCCGTATGCTTCTGCATAATTTCGGTTGCACTGATAGACAAAGGCGAATCAATATAAACTGGAACATGCGGCATTTTACCTTCTGTATGAGCTCTGTCGAGTGCGTAAATGATCTCCTGTGTTCTTCCCAAACTAAACGCGGGTATAATTACTTTGCCTTTACGATTTACACAAGTATCAATTACAATATTCAGTAATCGCTCTTCTGCGTCATTCGTATGCTCGTGCAAACGATTCCCGTAAGTCGTTTCCATTAATATAATATCCGACTGCGGAAAGTCCTCTGGTGCTCTTAAAATTTTATCATTATAACGACCAACATCACCGCTGAAAAATACTTTCTTGATTTTTGATCCTTCGTTGACTAATAGGTTCACACAAGCACTTCCTAAGATATGTCCCGCCTCTGAAAAATGAAAGGAAAGTTCTTTGTCAATGCGAACTAATTCATGTAAGCGCACAGGAACAAATTGAATCAATGCTTGATTGACATCATCTATCGTATAAATAGGCTTTAACAATTCCTGATGCTTACGGGCTCTGCGTTTATTTAAATACTGAACATCGTATTCCTGAATATGGGCGCTATCAGCAAGCATTATTCTACATAAGTCTATCGTAGCTGGCGTTGCGAATATCGGTCCCGCATAGCCGCTCTTTACCAGCTGAGGAATATTCCCTGCATGATCGGCATGTGCATGTGAGAGAATTAGATAGTCGATGCTGGAAGGGTCAAATCCGAAATGACGATTGAGTCCTTCTGTCTCAGATCCTCTTCCTTGAAACAATCCACAATCGAGTAATAGATTTTTACCACCTTCGGTAGTGATTAGATGTTTACTGCCTGTAACAGTTTGCGCAGCTCCGTAAAAAGTAATTTTCATTATGTAGTTATTAGCGGATTAGTACTTCGGTGGCTCCAATTCCGTATTTCGAAAAATCGGCAGGCCGGTATTTAAAATTCAACTCTTTTAATTCAGAAATAATAGCATCTTTCAATTTCCCATTTCCAACTCCATGTATAAATACGATGCTATGCATTTTAGCAACCATAGCTTTATCCAGTTCACTTCTGAAATGATTTAACTGAATTCTGATAATCTCACTATTCGAATAACCTTCGAGATATTCAATCAATGATTCAATATGTAAATCAACAATACTATTAACGCCCGATAAACCATATTTACGAAGCAAATTACCTTCTTGCTTTTTAACTTTTGGTTGATTAGGCTTACTAACGGGATTCGTTTTTTGATTAGCAGCAGGATTATATTTATCCTTTAATAAATCGAGTTCCAGCTCTTCATTTGTAGTAACGCTTTTGTAAACATCATGACTACATGCAAAACAATAAGGAGAAATTAACTGAGGAAAGTGTTGTATCAATCCTGGGTATGCAATCGTAATTTCTTTACTGCCCGAAGAAAACATAGCTACATCAGAATAAACGTAAGAAATCACTATGGAATCAAACGACATCAATTGTTCACGTGTATATTCAAATAGTTCCGTTTGTTGTTGAGTATTGAGCGAAAAGACAGCAGTTCGTTTGAGTTTATTCTTTTGCTTTTCAAAACAAGCTCCTTGTAATTGCCCGTTTAACGGATTAACAAGCACAAACTTAATTTTACCTGTTAACACAGCTGATTGCTCTGGAACAGTCAAAAGTACAATTGCTGATTGATCGATGTGGGTTGCATATGCTGGGGCAGGGGAGATTGCCTCTTTCTTATCAAAAGGCTTACTTTCAGAATTAGAAACACCCATTGCTTTTTCTTGTGCACCTTGTATTAGAACAATTTCTTTAGAAAGCACATCAAGGGTAAACCCGTCTTCAATTTCAACAACAACTATGTTGTTTGATTTAAAACCGATTACGATCCCATTCTGCTTTTCATTAATAAAAGTGACAGAATCTCCTATTGAAAATATTAATTCCATGATTATGCAAATTAATGAAAATAAATCATGTCATTTAAGGAATCTTTCTTTTTTATCTGACTACAATAATATTCGGCTTATTCCCTATTTTCGTAAAGTAAAATGGCAAGAGAAAAAGACTATAGTAAAATTGATAAGATTTTTGAGGCTACACTTCGTTTAGTATACGATAAAGGTTTTGCTGGTATTAAGCTAACAGAAGTTGCTCGTCTTTCGGGAATTGCCATTGGCACTATTTATTTATACTTCAAGGATAAAGATGATTTGATAAATCAACTTTATCAATACATGTTACGAAAAAAGAAACAAGATGTTAATATTGATTTAGATTTAAATCGTCATTCAGAAGAATTAATTAAAGAATTATGGATGACTTATTATGAATCTGTATTTAATGATTTGAAAGCTGCAGACTTTTTTTATCAATATCAACAAAGCAATGCATTAGTTAAATTAATAAACGAAAATGATGCGTTCGTTTTCGCTAACCTTAGAAGAGTTTTATCCAAAGGAGTAATGGAGGGACGATTAAAAAATATGGATGAGGATATTCTTTACACAATAATGATTGGTCCAATTCACGAAATGGCCAAGCAAGCATTAAAAAATAATTTCAAAGCAACTTCTGAAGAGAAACAAGAAATGTTCAATTGCTTACTATCAAGTATTAAAAATTAATATCAACTTAAAAACAATAAAACCAAGAATTAAACTAATGAAAAAGCATGTTATCTCACTTCTTATTATTCTTTTTTCAATTCAGTTCAGTAATGCAACAGATCCACTAGTTGTATTTAAACCTGTAAAATCAGAAACTTTAAAAAGCAAAACAATTGCCCGAAGAAACTCAATTCCTTCTTCTGCATTTTTTTATGAAGTTGATTTGTTTCTATTAAAAGCAATCCTAGCAAATGCACCTTTAAGGGGTAGTGGGACAGGTAATTCATTAATATTAGAATTCCCCAACGCTTATGGCAAATTTGAAAAATTTAAAGTGTATGAGTCGCCAATTATGCACCCTAATTTAGCCGCAAAATTTCCAATGATAAAAACATATGCGGCTCAGGGAATTGATGATCCTACTGCAACAATGCGTTTTAGCATAACGCAATTCGGATTAAACACTATGACGATTTCTGGTAAGCATTCTTCACATTATATCGATCCATATACAAAAGATGGAAAGTACATTATTGTTTATGATAAACAATCCCTTGATGGAAGTAACCAACAATTTGAATGTAGTACTGGGGACGATATTAATCTTCCCTCATTAAGAAATGGTGGCTCTCCAAAACAATTTGATTCAAACGATCAGATTTTACGCACTTTCCGTTTAGCACAAACATGTACTGCTGAGTACGGAAATATTTTTGCACTTACCCCAGGTCAGGAGGTTGCTGATATTCAAGCACAAATGACCATAACAATGAACCGCGTGAATGGAGTATATGAAAGAGATTTAGCGGTTACTATGGAATTCGTACCTAACAACGACACACTTATTTTTTATGGAAATACTGGTGCTGACCCGTGGACAAATGAATGGAATACGAAAACTGCACAAACAATTGATGCAAGAATAGGAGTTAACAACTACGATATCGGACATAATTTTAATACTACTGGAGGTGGTAATGCAGGTTGTATTGCTTGTGTATGTTTGAGTACATCACAAACAGGTACACATAAAGGTAGAGGCATGACAGGCTCTCCAAACCCAACAGGAGACCCGTTCGATATTGATTATGTAGCGCATGAAATGGGACATCAGTTTGGTGGATATCATGTAATGAATACTTGCTCAAGAAGTGGTAGTGGAAGTACAGAAGTTGAACCAGCAAG
Organism: Chitinophaga pinensis; assembly: GCA_943332105.1. Lineage (GTDB taxonomy): Bacteria > Bacteroidota > Bacteroidia > AKYH767-A > OLB10 > CAINEC01. The sequence continues at coordinate 11,288 of CALQOD010000055.1, forward strand.
CGGAAGTTCAATTATGGGCTATGCTGGAATTTGCTCGAGCAATGTTCAAGCTCACAGCGATGATGATTTTAACTATGTAAATGTTAGAGATATTTCATTGAACTTACAATCAGGAAACAGCACTTGCGGATTTCAAACTCCAATTACCAATCAACCACCAACAGCAGATGCAGGTCCGAATTATACAATTCCTAATGGAACTGCCTTTGTGTTAGAGGGAACAGGAAATGACCCTGATGGTAATGCTTCATTAACATATAACTGGGGACAAAATGACCCAGCACAATCGCCAGGAAATGCATCACCTCAACCTACTTACAATGTTGGTCCGATGTACAGAAGTATTTCTCCTCAACCATCTCCGAACCGTTACATGCCGAACTTAAGAAGTGTTGTACAAAATAATTTAATTCCAACCTGGGAAGTGACACCATCGGTAGCAAGAACTATGAACTTTTCATTTATCGTTCGAGATAACGATATACAAGGTGGACAAACAGCATCTGATTTAATGACGGTAACTGTAGACAATGCAGGTCCGTTTGTAGTAACATCACAAAGCACCTCAGTAACATGGAATGCTGGAACGAGTGAAACCATCACATGGAATGTAGCCAACACAACTAACGGCACTGTAAATTGTCAGAATGTTAATATTTATTTATCGTTGGATAGCGGTTACACCTATGCCTATACGTTAGCAACCGGAGTTCCAAATAATGGTTCAACAACTATTACAGTTCCAGCAGGAGCGACAACAACAACAGGGAGAATTATGGTTCGTGGAGCAGGAAATATTTTCTATGCATTAAATGCTGCAATGATCAATATACAATCATCGGAGTTTATAATGAATTTTAGTACCAGCACACTTAGTTTATGCTTGCCAAACGATGCAATTTACAATTTCAATTATCAAACATTTTTATCGTTTAGCGACACTACCACTTTCACATTAACTGGCTTAGCAAGTGGAGCAACAGCAATATTTAATCCTGCTACTGCTGTAAGTGATGGTACTCCAGTAACATTAACTATTACAGGATTAACTCCTTCAATGATTGGAAATTATAGTCTAACAATTACAGGAACATCGGTTGCCGTTACAAAATCGACCAATGCTACATTAAGTATTCTTGAAAGCAATTTGACTGCTGTATCATTAACATCACCTGCAAATAATGCTCTTGGTGTTGCAACTTCTCCTTTATTAAGTTGGAATGCCATTACATCTCCAGGAGTTTCATACACTGTAGAAGTAGCAACAGATAGCTTATTCGCCAATTTAGTGACTAGCGCTGCTAATATTACTTTAGGAAATTATACAGCAACAGGATTATTACCAAGCAGCACTTATTACTGGCATGTAACAGCAAGCAACGATTGTGGATCGGCGCCTGTTTCTGGATTTTATAGTTTCACAACAAATGCATGTGCTAATAATTTAAGTTTAAATGTGCCTATTTCAATCTCTCAAAATGGATCTCCTAGTTATACATCTACTTTAACAGTTAATCTATCTGGAACCATTAACGATATAAATGTAATTGGATTAGCAGGAACACATTCCTGGATTAACGACCTTACTTTTAAACTTACAGGGCCTAACGGTGCAGTATCTACGCTATTTGATCAAATTTGTAATAATGAAGATGACTTTAATGTAAACTTTGATGATCAGGCAACTCCAGGAGCATTTCCATGTCCTCCAGTTGGTGGTGGCACATTCCAACCTACAACACCACTTTCTATATTCAATGGAATTGCGGCTAGTGGAGTTTGGACATTAAATATCGACGATAATGCTAATCAGGATGGTGGATCTGTTGACAATTGGGGACTTGAAATTTGCACGAACAGCAGTGTAGGAGTAGAGACCTTTACAACTAATGCAGGCTTCGTGGTATTTCCAAATCCATCAACAGCTATTTTTCATATTCGTAAGAATATGAGGGTTAGCGAAAAATGTAGCCTGCGTTTAACCAATACACTTGGACAAACAATTATGGTAAATGAAATAGCTGCCAATCGAAATTACGATATGGATTTAAGTAACCTTGAGAGCGGAATCTATTTTGTAACTGTTACCACTAACGAAAAGTCGGAAACACAAAAGATTTACTTGGCCAAGTAAAAGGGCTTAAACGAAAAAAGGTGATTCTTTCGAATCACCTTTTTTTATGAACTATTGTTTCTTACTTTTTAAAATTATCTGCTACAACAATATCCTTGCTGCCTTTGGTATACTTGTAAAATCCTTGGCCTGATTTAACACCTAAGTTACCGCTAGCAACCATATTCACTAAAAGCGGACAAGGCGCGTATTTAGGATTACCAAATCCGTCGTGCAATACACGCATAATGCTTAAACAAGTATCTAGTCCGATAAAGTCTGCTAACTGTAATGGTCCCATTGGATGAGCCATACCTAACTTCATTACCGTATCAATTTCTTCTACGCCTGCAACGCCTTCAAACAAAGTATTAATGGCCTCATTAATCATAGGCATTAAAATTCTGTTGGCAACAAATCCAGGATAATCATTTACTTCGACAGGAGATTTTCCTAATTTTTGAGAAGTTTCAAAAATCAATTTTGTTACCTCATCAGAAGTATTATAACCTCTAATTACTTCTACCAGTTTCATAACTGGTACAGGATTCATAAAATGCATCCCGATTACTTTATCGCCCCGGTTTGTAACTGAAGCAATTTTTGTGATAGAAATTGAAGAAGTATTTGATGCTAGGATACAATTAGGTTTTGTATTTGCATCAAGCTCCTTGAAGATGAATAATTTTAAATCGATATTTTCAGTAGCTGCTTCCACAACTAAATCTGCATTTGCAACGCCACCTTTCATATCTGTGGTTGTTTCAATGTTACCAAGCGTCTGCGACTTTACATCTTCTGAAATTAGGCCTTTCGACAACTGACGATCTAAATTGTTTGCAATCGTTTGAACTGCTCTTGCCAAAGCATCTTCTTTGATATCAATCAAAGTTACTTTGAAACCATTTTGAGCAAATACATGAGCAATACCATTGCCCATCTGCCCAGAACCAATAACTGAAATATTTTTCATGTTCTTATAATTATAAATGCAAAACTATAAAATTGAATAAAGCAAAAAGAGTTAAATTAACTCCTCCATACTAAACGCTTCTGGTTTAGCGATAAACAATGGCTTAACTTGCTCCCAGGTCGATTTAAAAACATCCGAATCGCGGTAAGCGTTTAGATGTGCTTCACTTTCCCAGCGACTAAATGTTATTACAACCCCTTTATCATTTATATCCGTATAGAGTGACAAATCGCAACAACCTGTAAAACTTCTTATTTTGGAAAATGATTCATTAAAATAACGCTGAAAAACAGACACATCTGATTCACTAACTTTCATTCTTACTATTCTAACTATCATTTAATATCAACCCTTATCGCATCATTTAATTTTATTCCCAAAAGCTTATTCGCATAGCCTTGGTTGGAAGCGATTTCTAACAGACCTGCATCATTAAATAACGCAACCATATTTCCAGTTTCTACATTTGTATAGTCTGTGCTGATTTTATTTTCTGAAAACTTCCGAATATTGATTTCAAACTTTTTATCCTTTACTTGATTAAGAAAGACATCTCGATGAATATTTGAAACTGCATTTCCGAAACTATCGATGTAAATAATAGTTCCTCTAATAACTTCTTCTTCTAATACAGGTTTAAAATCTTTTCTTATAACAAATTCTTCGGGACGATTACCGAGTTCAAAAACATTTTGGCCCGATAATAAATGAGTAGCAACAAAAGTAAGAACCTCTAAATCATAACCCGGCTTTTGTTCAATATCGAGCTTTACTGTAACCATATTTGCAGGTGGCTGATCACCAAAAATCAACGAAAACAATCCGTCATTCATTCCTACGAACCCATGCCCATCTTTTTTAATTGCCAATAAGTCAGGCTTTATATCTTCTGAGTTTTGAACGGCAACAATATGAACCGTACCTTCAGGATAGCGCGAATAAACATTCCTGAATATATAAGCAGCTTGTTGAATCGAAAAATGTTGAACATCATGCGTAATATCAACAACCAACACATCCGGAAAAACACTGTAAAGCAATCCTTTAAAAGCACCAACATGATGATCATGGGAACCCCAATCGGTCGTAAGTGTAACTATCTTCATGAATGTCAAATATAAATTATTTTGTAAACTTAATTGCGCTTATAATTTCCATTATTGAACATTTTTTTTCACCTTCGTTGAATGCGTAAAACTAACGAAAAAAATATCGGTAAAGTAATTGAAGATATGATTACAGAAAACAATCTTAGTGATGGTATTGCGCAAGTAAAAATAAATGCTGTTTGGTTAGAGTTAATGAGTCAACCAATAATTTCAAGAACCAATAAACTACAATTTTACAAAGGCAAATTAACAATCTTTCTGACCTCAGCTGTAATACGAAACGAACTCGATTATCAAAAAGAAGAGTTGAGAAAACAATTCAACGAAAAAATAGGAGAGGAACTAGTTTTAAAAATTGAATTCAAATAAAAAGGGCTCTTATTTCTAAAGGCCCTTATATTTTTTAATTTTTTCCTAATTAAAATTTCTCTTGCGAAGAGAAATAAAAATTACCTTCAATCTCTGCATTCTCGTCACTGTCAGAACCGTGAACTGCATTTGCATCAATGGACTTAGCATATAAATTACGGATTGTTCCTGGCTCAGCCTTAGCTGGATCAGTAGCACCGATAATTTTACGGAAATCTTCCACTGCATTTTCTTTTTCTAAAATTGCAGCTACGATTGGACCTGATGACATGTAACTTACAAGGTCATTGTAGAAAGGACGCTCTTTATGTACTTCGTAAAACTTCCCAGCAGACTCTGTTGAAAGCTTTGTGTACTTCATGGCAACGATTCTGAAACCTGCCTTTGTAATGTGATCCAAGATAGCTCCGATGTTACCGTTTTGAATGGCATCGGGCTTAAGCATTGTAAATGTGCGATTAGTTCTCATCTTAATTTTATTGTCTTTTATTGGGCTGCAAAGTTAATTGGATTAAATTTGACGAACAATATGAAACCCCATTTTGATCAAAATAAAATAGAATCTGTTAAATCGCTGATTTTTAATAGTAAGCGCATTGTAATTACCACACATTATAAACCAGATGGCGATGCATTGGGTTCTTCATTGGGATTATGGGCGTATTTAAAGTCGCTGAACATTCATGCAGATATTGTATTGGCAAGTGAATTTCCTAACTTTTTGAAATGGATGTACGGCAGCGATGAAACAATTGACTTTTCAAAAACACCTCAGGAAGCCGTTGAACTAATTAACCAAGCAGATTTGCTTTTTTGCCTAGACTATAACGACCCTTCTAGAACAGAAGGCATGAGTGATTTACTTGTTAATTCGGCTGCAAAGAAGATAATGATTGATCATCATTTGGCACCTAAAGATTTTTGTGACTATACTTTTTCATTTCCCTCAATAGGTTCTACATGTGAGTTAATTGTACATTTTATTGAAGCACTAGAGGGATTATCTCTCATTACAATGGATAGTGCTGCTTGCCTTTATGCGGGAATAATGACTGATACTGGAAGCTTCCGATTTAGTAGTGTAACAGCAGAAACGCATCGAGTTGTTGGCATATTACTTAATACTGGTATGCGTAACGATATTGTACATGAAGCTATTTATGATACCTCTTCGGAAGACCGTTTACGCTTTTTAGGCCATATATTACTCAATAACATGTTTGTTTTAAACGAACACAAGGCCGTCTATTTTCAGTGTACAAAAGAAGATATGAAACGATTTAAACATCAATCTGGCGACCTTGAAGGAATAGTTAATTATGGATTAAGTATCGAGGGAATTAAAATGGCCGTATTGTTTAGTGAGCGAGATGGAATAATTAAAATTTCTTTCCGTTCTAAAGGTGATTATTCTGTAAAAGACCTGGCTGAAAAACACTTTGAAGGTGGAGGACACAAAAATGCAGCAGGCGGCAAGTCGCATTTATCATTAGATGAAACCATTCTTAAATTTAAGAAAATACTTAGCGAATTTCAACATGAATAATCCGAATAAAATTATTTTTCAATTGCTTTTAGTTACTCTGACTTTCATTGCAGGATGTGGAGGAATGGAGGGAACTAATGAAAAAGAAAATGAAGTTGTTTATTCTACAAATGATAGTCCTAAACCTAACGACAAAGAATCATTAAT
>CALQOD010000056.1 GCA_943332105.1 Chitinophaga pinensis
AAACAATCATTATAAGCAATAGAACTGTGAATAGAACCGAAAAATAGCTTTGGTCAATAGATGGAAATAATAAATTGCCTACAGCACCCATGCCTGCGATATCTGCACCTATGTTTAATACAATCGCAGGAAAGCTGAATAAAAGCATTACATACAAAACCCATCTTGGATAATTTTTTTTCAATGTGCCTGTTAATCCTTGTGAAGTAACTAATCCAATTTTTGCACACATCTGTTGGATAACTGCCATTAACGGAAAAGCAATAATGGCTGTCCACAATGTTTTTAATCCAAATGCCGCTCCTGCCTGCGAGTAGGTGGCAATTCCCGAAGGGTCATCATCACTTGCGCCTGTAACTAATCCGGGTCCGACTTTTTCCCAAAATAATTGGAGTTTTTTTGTAAGCGATTTTTGTTGAGCCATAATAAAAAAAGTAAATCGTTAGTCGTTATTTAATTCAGCTCGTAATTGGTCTGAAGTTTTTGTGCTGCCATCATGACTCCAACCAGGAGGCATGAATAAATATTTTAGTTTGGTTTTTAATGCAATAGGTTTTTTTAAATCGTTCCAGATCGATTGCCATTCGTGCGTTACAATTCTTACGGGATGATGTCTTTCATCAAGCGGTTTCGTCAATCCATAAACAATTTTTTCAGAATCGTTTTCTTTTTTAAAAGTGCCAAATAGTTTATCCCAAATTATAAGTAACATTCCCATGTTTCTGTCTAAGTATTTCACATTGCTCGCATGGTGTACACGGTGGTGTGAAGGACTTACAAATAATGCCTCAAACCAAAATGACATCTTATCAATATATTGAGTATGAACAAGTATTCCATATAACTGTGTGGCTGCAAAAACAAAAATGATATCAATCGGAGAAAAGCCTAATAAAGCCAATGGAATAAAATAAATAAAGCGATAAAGTGGCTGAAATACCGATGAACGAAATCCTGTTGTTAAATTAAATTCCTCTGAAGAGTGATGTGTAACATGTACAGCCCAGAACAATCGTATTTGATGATCGAATCGATGTTCCCAGTAGTATAAAAAATCTTCAGTAATAAAAATGGCGATCCAGTAGAGTAGGGTGCTATTCCATGTTTCTATTATACGGTTCTCGTAAAACCATAAAAGGATTCCGACATATATGATACGAAATAATACATCAAAACTTGCATTTAAAACACTTAAGTAAACATTAAGGATAGTTTCTTTAACACTGTAAAATTTCTTAAGTTGAATATTACTTAAAATAATTTCTACCAGAATCACCAAAATATAAATTGGCGCGCTAGTTAATAATATCCATTGTTCTTTTAATGGCATAGCCGATATCTAAACTTTTTCAAAAATCCCCGCAGCCCCTTGTCCTGTACCAACACACATGGTAACCATTCCATACTTTTTATTTGTCAATTCTAATTCATTCATTAATTGAACTGTCAGCTTTGCGCCGCTGCAACCAAGTGGGTGTCCTAACGCTATCGCGCCTCCGTTAACATTAACTATATCCTGATTGATTTCAAGATTACGCAAAACAGCTAATGACTGTGATGCAAATGCCTCGTTCAATTCAATTAAATCGATATTGTTTAATGTCAATCCTGATTTTTTTAATACCATCGGTATTGCTTTTATTGGCCCTATGCCCATGATTCTCGGTTCAACACCTGCAACAGCATAATTCACAAAGCGCAACCGTGGAGATAAATTATGTTCTTTTAAAAACTTTTCAGATACTACTAGAACAAATGCAGCTCCATCCGATGTTTGTGAAGAATTTCCAGCGGTAATACACCCTTGTGCATCAAATACAGGTTTCAAGGAATTTAACTTTTCTAATGAAGTATCTGCACGTGGACCTTCATCAGTTTCAAATGTAAAACTTACTTTCTTTTGTTTGAAGTTTTCATCAATTAATAATTCGTCAACATGAATGGGTACAATCTGCGATTTGAACTTACCTTCTGCAATAGCTTTAACGGCTTTCTGATGACTATTATAAGAAAATATATCTTGATCTTCACGCGAAACCTGAAACTCCTTAGCTACAGCTTCTGCAGTTAGCCCCATGCCCCAATAGTACTCAGGATTTGATTTTGCAACTTGGTAGTTAGGCACGATTCTCCAGCCGCCAAATGGAATAGGGGACATACATTCAACGCCACCAGCAAGAATACAATCGGATAAGCCTGCATTGATTTTAGCAGCAGCAATGGCAATAGTTTCCAATCCAGACGCACAGTAGCGATTAACAGTCATGCCTGGAACATTTATACTGTTTAATCCCATTAGCGAAATCATGCGACCAATATTTAATCCCTGCTCTGCCTCCGGTGTGGCATTGCCAACAATTAAATCGTCTATAAGGTTTATGTCAAAATTGTCTATTGAGCCAATCAAATGTTTTACAATAGTTGAAGCTAGGTCATCTGGTCGTACATTTTTTAGTTTTCCTTTAGGCGCTTTGCCTATTGCAGATCGAAATCCGGTAACGATATATGCGTTCATAAAATGGTATAAAAAAACCCGCTTTTCAGCGGGTTGGATTTGAATTTATTTCTTGGTAGTGTCCGCCGGTGCGCTATTATTTCCGCCCGAGGGGGTAGTTGTGCCTACTGGTTTTCCAGAGGGTTTTGCTTTCTTAGCATCAGTAGCTTTCTTAGCATCAGCAGCTTTTTTGGCGTCTTCAGCGGCAGTTTTTTGATCGATACCTTCTTTATAAATAGAGGTTGCTATTAAAAGTCCTTTGCGATTAAAAGTGCGCCATTCACCATCTTTTTTGTTGTTCTTGTAGGAACCTTCTGAGGCTATTTCTCCATCTTCAAAATAGCGCGTCCATTTACCATCTTTCTTTCCTGCTATGTATTCACCTTCTTGTTTTACTGTTCCAGAATAGTAATTCCTTTTGTAAACACCCTCTTTAATTCCGTTTTGGAATTCTTGTTCTTCCATTATTTTACCATAAGGATAGTAACGCTTAGAAACACCTTGGCGCTTATCATTTAGATATTCAACTTCCGTCATTATGTCACCGTAGGAATTAAAGGTCTTCCATGTTCCTTGCTTTTGACCAAACTCATCGGTCTTATTACGATGTTTTTCTTTGCCCGGGGCATACTTCGGTTTATCCTCTGTTTGCGAGAAGCTAAAAAAAGGAATCATCAGAAGGGACAAGAATAAGATTTTGTTCTTATGCATATTCAACAGGTTTTTCAAGGGTTAAAATTAATAACTTATTTAATTTCTCAAAGGTTTTCCGGTAGATAATATCGATTGAATGCGTTCTAATGTCTTTTTTTCACCTGTTAAAGATAAAAAAGCCTCTCTTTCAAGGTCTAAAAGGTACTGTTCTGAAACTTCTGATGGTGATGATAACTCGCCTCCGCACAATACATAACCAAGTTTTTTGCTTATTAATTCATCGTGACTGGATATGTAGTTTCCGCTTTTCATACTATTTGCCCCTGCCCAAATCAATCCTAATCCTTGTTTTCCTAAAACCTTGATATTTTTTTGCTGAAAAGGCTGTGTATATCCTGCATCGGCTAGGCCAATAACAGCGTTTCTTGCGTCAAAAAGCAAATGACTTTTATTCATTGTTATTGAATCACGGCCCGCTTTTAAAATCCCTAGTTCAAAGGCTTCTTTTGCTGATGTAGATACTTTCGCTTGTCCTATAGTTAAAAAATTAGCGCGTAATGCATTTAACTCGATATCGCCATCTTTGAGTTGGTTTGAAAATCGTAAAGCCATTTCTTTTGTACCTCCTCCGCCAGGAATTAATCCAACACCAAATTCTACAAGTCCTGTATATAGTTCAGCATGTGCTTGAACTTTGTCGGCATGTAATGTCATTTCGCATCCGCCCCCAAGGGTAAGTCCAAAAGGCGCAACAACAACTGGTATCGACGAATAGCGCACGCGCATATTCATGTTCTGAAACATACGAATGGCCATATCAATCTCTTCATATTCTTGTTCAATAGCCATCATAAAAATCATTGCTAAATTGGCTCCAGCTGAAAAGTTCGCACCTTCATTTCCTATTACTAATCCCTTATAATTTTTTTCGGCAAGGTCGATTGCTTTATTTACTCCTGCAATGACTTCCCCACCCATAGTATTCATTTTTGTTGTAAACTCACAGCAGATAACATCTTCTCCAATGTCAATGATATTGCATCCATCATTCTTCCAAATAGTTTTTTCTTTTCTTAAAGGATATAGTTGAACATTAGATTTTTGGTTCGGAAACCCTATATAAGCGTTAGTGTTTGGATCAAAGTAAAAGCCATTGCTGTTTTCATACTTAAAAAACGAAGTATTCCCAGATTCAATCATCTTATAAACCCATGGGGCAGGTGTAAATCCTAGTTGTTCCATTGCTTTAATCGACTCTTTAATACCAACGGCATCCCATGTTTTAAACGGACCTAATTCCCAGCCAAAACCAGCTTCTAAAGCTTCGTCTATACGAAATAAATTGGGCGATATTTCATTGACTTTGTTCGATACAAATTCAAATAAACTAAAGAACGATTTTCTGTAAAAGTCGCCAGCCTTATCTTTCGCTTGAATCAATAAAGCAATTCGCTGTCTTGTATCATCAATGCCTTTTGCGCTTTCAAGCGATTCGTATTTATTCTTTTTTTGAAGACTGTATTCAAACGTTTTTAAATCAAGCGATAAATAAATAGTTTTTCCTTTTTCATCTTTTGATTTTTTGAAGAATCCTTGTTTCGTTTTATCTCCTAACCATTTATTGTTAGCCATCTGCTGAATAAACGCTGGCAATTCAAAAGCTTTCTTTTCTTCTCCTTCTGGAAGAGCTGCAGCTAAATTATTGCTGACATGCACTAGCGTGTCAAGACCAACTACATCACAGGTTCTAAAGGTTGCTGATTTGGGTCGACCGATAATAGGCCCCGTGAATAAATCAATATCGTTTATGCTTAAGCCGGATTGATCTACTTGGTGAAATAAAGAGGCTATACTGTAAACTCCAATTCGATTCGCAATAAAAGCTGGTGTATCCAAACATTCGATAGTCGTTTTGCCTAAGTATAATGAACCATATTGCATCAGAAAATCAATCACCTCTCTTTTGGTATCCTTGCCAGGAATAATTTCTAATAGCTTAAGGTAACGAGGCGGGTTAAAAAAGTGCGTTCCGCAAAAATATTGCTTAAAGTTTTCGGATCTCCCATAAGTCAAATTTCTAATTGGAATTCCTGAAGTGTTTGTTGTTATTAGAGTATCAAGTTTACGATATTTTTCAATTTCTTCATAAAGCTGTTGCTTGATTTCAACATTTTCAATTATAACTTCAATTATCCAATCGCAGTCATTAATTTTCGGTAAGTCGTCAGTAAAGTTCCCTGTTTGTATAAAACTTATTGCCGAACTAGAGTACAGAGGAGAGGGTTTGGATGCAATTGCTGTTTTTAATGAAGAATCAACAATCCTGTTTTTAAATAATCGATTGTCTTTCGAAAAACCTTTTTTAATTTCTTCTTCTGAAAATTCTTTTGGACTAATATCAAGAAGTAAAACGGATAAACCAATATTTGCAAAATGACAAGCAATACGCGAACCCATTATACCTGAACCCAAAATCGCAACTTTCTTGATGGATCTCTTCCACATACAATACAAATAAAAAGAATTTTAATCTTTCGAATATAGTAAAATATACTGCCCTAAATCCGCTTCTTTCAAAAAAGAAATCAACCTATTTTCAAACGTACGTTGCATGCAAAATTCATTTTGCTAGGGGTTAAGATTCAAGAAATTTATTAAGAAATGCATATAAATTATGTCAAACATTATTTTAACTTTGCATCCTTAATAAAAAGAGAATATGAGTTTTGAAAAAATTATTTCAGTTCCGGGTATGCCAGGTTTATACAAGATGGTTGCTCAAATGCGTAATGGCGGCTTTATCGTTGAAGGGTTATCTGATAATAAGAGAATTCCAGTTTCTTCTACACAAAGAATTGTGATGTTAAAAGATGTGGCAATATATACTCAAGAAGACGATATGCCACTTTATGTAGCATTTAAAAAAATGAAAGAGGATGATGCAAGTTCTTCTTCTATTACAACAAAGTCGGAGCCTGCAGATTTGAAAGCAGTTTTAAAGAAAGTATTGCCAGCTTACGATGAAGAGCGTGTTCATATTTCAGATATCCGTAAAATATTTTCATGGTATAATTTGCTGAAAGATTTAGTTGGCACCCCTGAAAGCGAAGCTGTCATGAATCCACCAGTTGAAAGCGTTGAAGAGCCTATTGCGGAAGAAAATGAGGAGGTGAAGGGAGTAAAAACGCCTAAAAAAAGAGCCGTGAAAAAAACAATTGATAACGAAACAGAATAAAAATAAAGCCCCTACATTAGGGGCTTATTTATTATAATTAATCATGGAATTTACAAACGATTTACTAAGCTATAAGCTAACAAGAAGTTATCTTCCTGAAAATTTTTCATTTCAAAATTGGGAAGATGTTCGCGATTATTTTGAAGATTTAAAAAACAGAACTTTTTTAAATGAAAGCGACTTTGAGAAATGGCTAAAAAATAGAAGCGAACTTGAAGTTGCTTTGCAAGAGAATGTGGGATGGAGGTATATTCGTATGAGCTGTGACACAACAAATGAAGAGTATGTTAAAGATTATACTTTTTTTGTTTCAGCGTTGCAACCCAAAATAGCGCCTTATAGTAACGACCTTGATTTGAAATTGCTAGGTTACGAAGGATTGAATAACTATAATAAAGATGGTTTTGGTATTTTGTTACGTCAAATAAAAAAGAGAGTAGAGCTTTTTCGTGAAGAGAATATTTTATTGATTGCTGAATTGCAGAATAAAGAGCAAGAGTATGCATCCATTGCTGGAGCAATGTCTGTAGAAGTTGATGGCAAAGATTTAACAATGCAACAAGCAAGTAATTTTTTAGAACTTCACGATCGAAATAAAAGAGAGGATGTTTATCGTAAAATGATGAACAGAAGGTTACAGGATAGAGAAAAACTTGATGATTTGTTTGATGAACTAGTGTTATTGCGCCATAAAATTGCCATCAATGCAGGGTTCGAAAATTTTAGAGATTATATGTTCGCAAGTTTAGGTCGCTTTGATTATACTCCATCAGACTGTCTTAAATTTCATGAAGCTGTCGAAAAGCATTTAGTGCCTTTAGTGGAGCAAAGTGAATTAGAGCATCAAAACGATTTAAAACTATCGGAGCTTAGACCATGGGATTTAGCAGCAGAATCTGAAGGAAAGTCTGTATTAAAACCTTTTGATGGGCATGCTGACTTAATTGAAAAAACAGTGAATTGTTTTAATCAGCTAAACCCTTTTTTAGGAAATTGTGTCAAAGAACTTCAAAAAAGAAAACATTTAGATTTAGAATCTAGAAAAGGTAAAGCTCCAGGTGGATACAATTATCCTTTATATGAATCTGGATTGCCATTTATTTTCATGAATTCCACTAATACACTTAGAGATTTAGTTACAATGGTTCATGAAGGTGGACATGCTGTTCAGTCTATCGTGGACCAGCCCTTGGAGCTAGTAGATTTTAAAAGCTTACCAAGCGAAGTAGCTGAGTTAGCATCAATGTCGATGGAATTAATGTCAATGAAGTATTGGGGTAGTTACTTTAAGGATGCAGAAGAGTTAAAAAGAGCGCAAAAGAAACATCTTTCAGATGTGATAAAAGGGTTACCGTGGATAGCTGCTGTTGATGCATTTCAACATTGGATTTATTTAAATCCCAATCATACTCGATTAGAAAGAAGAGCTCAATGGAAAAATACTTATTCCCGTTTTGCAGGCAAGATAGTAAATTGGGAAGGCATTGAGGATGCTAGAGAAAATTTATGGCAAAAGCAATTGCATATTTTTGAAGTTCCATTCTATTATATTGAATATGGATTTGCTCAGCTAGGAGCCGTTGCCATGTGGATGAACTTTTCGCAGAATGAAAGTGCAACAATGCAAAAGTATTTGGAAGCACTTTCCTTAGGATATACTAAGACAATCGGAGAAGTTTATAAAACGGCAGGTATCGAGTTTGATTTTTCAGAAGCTTATGTTAAAGATCTCGCAGGGTTTTTAGAAAGCAAAATCAAGGAAATAAATTGAAAAAAGCAGCTGTTATTGTAACTATTTGAGAAGTTTTTCGAATAATAAGCCCTCAAAAAGTGTAGTTTCTTAGATGATACCAGTTTCTGTTTGGATTTTATTTGTTTTGGCCTTGATATTAATTGGGGTTACAGCTTATTTTTTTTCTAGACATTTTGTTAAAGGGAGTAAGGAAGAAAAAGAAGATTTGTCGCTATCGCTTTATTTGGAGCAACAAGATGCGCCTTGCATCTTGTTTAGTCATAAAAGCTATAAAGCTATCGATGCTAATCAGATGGCGCTTCAGCTTTTTGCGATTTACCAAAGATCGATATTGAAAGAGTTGGTTTTTTCTGATTTTTTTGATGAAAAATTAACTAATGAGGAGGTTAATTTCTTGCTAATTGCTGGTGAAAATGGGGGTTTGACTCGTCAGACTATTAATTGTATTAACCGGAATGGAAATATTCTTCCGTTGGTATTATCAATGCTGCGTTTTAAAAACGGAGATTTTGTCTGCAAGTTCGATCATATTACTCTTAAAGAGCATGAAGTAATAAATCAAGGTTCAGGAAACGTTGTTGGAAACTCAATAGTTAAATCTTCCTTTGATGAAACCCAGGAAAAAACTTATCAAATTCCTATCGAAGAAAAGCATGAAAGAGTTCAATTGCCTATTGAAATTGATTCGATTAAAGATGATAGTAATGCGGTGGCTGTAATTGATGTATTTCAAAGTTTTGTTGATGTGAATGAGCACTTTGCTTATATTACAGGGTATTCCATAGAAGAGTTGAAAAAAATAACATTGCAGGATTTAATTCATCCAACGCATTCTGTTATTCATCAAAAATGGCTCAGTGATTTAGTAAAAGGCGTTTCTACTGTTTCGAGCGTAGAGCGAAACATTATAACAAGGAATAGAAAAAAGGCAGTTGTTGATATAATGGCGGCTTATCTTCCTTCTAAGAATGTTATCTTTATTACTGCATTTGACAATACTGATTCTAAAAAAACAATCGACAACCTTTTATCAAACCGTGAGAATCTGATCGAACTAGTAGAAAATACTGCTGAGTCAATCATGTCGATGAATGCCATAGGGATTATTACTATTATTAATAGTCAAGCTAAAATTCTTTTTCGGGAGTGTTATGAGGTGATGGTTGATGAAGGGGATAATCTCATTAATAAATTAAAGCCAGGTTATAAGCAATTGTGGGTTGGTCGTATTCAATCCGTGCTTAAAGGAGAGACAATTAATTATAATGATAGCCATCAAATTAATGGCGCTTTTGCTTTTTATGAGGTGATGCTTTATCCAATGAGAAATGAACTAGGGCTAATTACTGGATTAAGTTTTTCTGCAAGAGATATTACAGAACGTTTGCAAAAGGAAGAGGAGTTAAAAGTAGCAAAAGATAAAGCCGAAGCGGCAACAGCGGCTAAGTCGGAGTTCTTGGCGATCATGAGCCATGAGATTAGAACTCCTTTAAATGGATTGATTGGAATTTCGGAGTTGCTAAATAATACGAAGCTTGATACGCAACAAAAAGAGTTTGTTGACATTATGAGATTGAGTGGTGAAGCTTTACTTCAGGTAATAAATGACATTCTTGATTTCTCAAAAATAGAAGCCAATAAAATGCAGTTGGAAGAAGCACCTTTTTATATTGCAGATGTAGTGGAGGAAACGATTGATATATTATCTGCAAAGGCTAAAGAAAAAGGCCTGCTTATTAAATCAAAAATCGCATTAAATGTTCCCGAGGCTGTGGTTGGAGATAAGGCTAGACTCCGTCAAGTGCTTATGAATTTGGTAGGTAATGCAATAAAATTTACTGATCGTGGTAGTGTTGAGATAATAGCTGTTGCCGAAAACTCAATAGAGGGGCTGATATTAAAATTCGGCATTAGTGACACCGGAATAGGCATGACAAAAGAGCAAATGGACATTGCCTTTAGTGCATTTACTCAAGCTGATCCAACAACATTTAGAAAGTATGGTGGAACTGGATTAGGGTTAGCTATTTGTAAAACATTAGTTATGCTTATGGGAGGTAAAATATGGGCTGAAAGTGAAGTAGGAAAGGGTAGCAATTTTTATTTTACAATTAAAACAAAGGAGACAAAAGTTGTGGAAACAAAAGTTAAGGATGTTCGTCCGAAAAATCAATTAGCGGATAAGCCTAATTTTGAAATGGGAAAACAACTACCTGCCAAAATTTTATTGGTGGAGGACAATGAAATAAATAGATTGCTTGCAACTAAGCTATTTGGTAGAATTGGTTATCAAATAGAATCAGTTAATGACGGTGGCGATGCAGTTATTGCTGTTGGTAAAAACAAGTACGATGTGGTGTTCATGGACATCCAAATGAATGGGATGGACGGATTTGAAGCTACCAAGAAAATTAGAGCTCAATTTGGTCAAATGAGTCCTGTGATAATTGCCATGACGGCCTTCGCTTCTCCAGAAGATAGAAAGGCTTGTCTTGATGCAGGAATGGATGATTATGTTTCCAAGCCAATCTCATTTGATGATTTGGAGCGTATGCTAGTTAAATGGGTAAAAAACACTAATCCTGATATAACAATAAGCCGAAGCAACAAGGAGCAACCAAGTAATTTAACAGTATCTGACAACTTAGATTTATCAGCGGTCAAACGCTTAATTGACATTGGAAATGCTTCTGATAAAAATTTCACAGCTCAACTTTTAGAGATGTTTGCCTTGCAGGTACCAAAGCTAATTTCGGATATTAATGCGGGTTTGAATAACAATGATTTGGACGTGGTTTGGAAGAGTGCTCATAAACTAAAAGGAACTTGTTTAAATATAGGGGCTATAAAATTATCTGCGTTATGTAAAGAAATGGAATTTAAAGGGCGAAATGGTGATAGTTCGGGTTTAAAAGGTATAGCTTTACAATTAGAAATAGAGTTTAAAGCGGCAGTAAAAGACTTAGGGAAGTTGTTTTTAGCCAATTTATAAATATATTTTTAAAAATCCTTTTGTTTTGATTGAAAATATTTTTAATTTTGCCATCCGTTTAATAAAACCCAGAGGAATTTAAATTATGATTATTGTACCTATCAAGGAAAACGAAACAATTGACAAAGCGCTTAAGAAATTCAAGAAGAAGTTCGAAAAGACTGGCATTATAAAGCAGTTAAGAGCCCGTCAAGCATTTGAAAAGCCATCTATATCTCGTCGTACGGAAATCAAGAAGGCGGTTTATAAGAATCATTTGATTTCTCAAATTCAAGCTTAATTTTAGCCTAGAATATTTGATATTTAATCCTGACTCAATAATAATTGGGTCAGGATTTTTATTTTGTTTAAATGCTGTCAATAAGTACTTGATTTTATTTTAAGTATTAAAGGCTAAGCGCACTAATCAATGTTATCTTTACGTTAGAAGTTTAAATAAATGCTTGTGAAGGAATCTGAACTGTTTTTAAATTATTTGACTGTTGAGCGTAGATTTTCAAAACATACGATAATAAGCTATCAAACAGACCTGCTTCAATTTTCAAATTACATAAAGAATACTTACGAAATAGATGAGATTAAAGAGGTAAGCCATCTTTATATTAGGTCATGGATAGTGTCGCTTATGGAAAGCAAGATTGATGCGAAATCGGTTAACAGAAAGATAACTACACTAAGATCTTTTTATAAGTTTTTAATTAAAACAGAGGCTTTGGATAAAAATCCAATGCTTAAAATACAAGCACCCAAAATTTCGAAAAAACTCCCTGAATTTTTAGATGAAAAAAAAATGGATGCTTTGTTTGATATTATGGCCAACGATGGCAAAGATTATTATCAGGTGCGTGATTTTTTAATTCTTGATTTTTTTTATAGAACGGGTGTCCGTTTATCGGAGTTAATTGAATTAAAAATGCCGGAGGTTAATCTATACAATTTAACAATTACTGTTACTGGCAAGCGCAATAAAGTACGACAAATTCCAATTTCAATGAGTTTTAGACAAGCAATAGAAAAGTACACCGTTCTACGCAAGGAATTTTTGAAATCAACTGGATTGGATAGCCAATATTTTTTTATTGAAAATAAAGGTAACAAAATGTATCCGGTATTCGTTTATCGTATAGTTAAAGCTAATATCAAGATGGTCAGCACAGGTAAGAAAAAGAGTCCACATGTACTAAGGCATACTTTTGCTACAGCAATGTTAAATAATGGAGCAGATATCAATGCTATTAAAGAAA
This sequence comes from Chitinophaga pinensis, assembly GCA_943332105.1. Taxonomy (GTDB): domain Bacteria; phylum Bacteroidota; class Bacteroidia; order AKYH767-A; family OLB10; genus CAINEC01. Next base: position 12,373 of record CALQOD010000056.1, read on the forward strand.
TATTAGGACATAGTAATCTATCAGCCACTCAGATTTATACGCATAACACAATTGAAAAACTAAAGGAAGTCTATAAACAAGCCTTCCCTAAAGCATAACAACTAATTTTAAAAAACAAGACTATGAAACTAAAAGTTCAATCCATCCATTTTGATGCAGACCGTAAATTGTTATCCTTTGTTGAGGAGAAAATCGAAAAATTGACTCATTTTTATGAAGATATTATTGATGGGGAAGTTTTCCTGCGACTTGATAAAAACTCTGAGAAAGAAAATAAAATTGCTGAAATAAAATTGAATACACCAGGTAAAACGATGTTTGCAAGCGAGCAAAGCAAGTCTTTTGAAGAAGCAACAGACATTGCAGTTGATGCATTAAAAAAGCAAATTACAAGGTATAAAGCAAAATTACGTAGTAATTAAACTACTTTATAAATCTAAATAAAAGATGCGGGCATAAGGCTCGCATCTTTTATTTTAAACCTGTTCGATTAAAGATTTTTTACATACTTGATAAAAAATGCCTGTAGCTCATAATTTTTTTAGCAGATTGCTTGTTTCAATCAAATCATTTAGTAAATTTGCAATCCGATTTTACGGGATCTTAATTTAGTTCATTGAAATTCAAGCCGATGTAGCTCAGTTGGTCAGAGCTACTGATTTGTAATCAGTAGGTCGGGGGTTCGAATCCCTCCATCGGCTCCAATTGTTGTAGATTTAAGACGCAGTGAGTTAGAATTTGGTGGTTAGTAAGAGTCCTTGAATCCGTTCTGATTTATCGGAAGTAACCGAAAAGAAAGGCAAAGGGGAGATACTCAAGTGGCTAACGAGGACAGACTGTAAATCTGTTGACATACGTCTTCACAGGTTCGAATCCTGTTCTCCCCACAAATGCTTTACGCAAGCAGTAGGGCAGATTTAAGTTGGCAAGAGGTGTTGCCTACGATCTTTGAATATTGACGCACAATAGTGCATTTATTTAATTAGCGGAAGTAGCTCATTTGGTAGAGCATCAGCCTTCCAAGCTGAGGGTGGCCGGTTCGAGCCCGGTCTTCCGCTCAAAGTTAAATGATTTGTGAAGTTGAAAGCATGATTGTTTTCTGCGATTGATCTCAGGTATGCCAAATCTATCATGCCAATGTAGCTCAGTCGGTAGAGCACATCCATGGTAAGGATGAGGTCACCAGTTCGATCCTGGTCATTGGCTCAAAGTAAAAAATATAAGCATTAAAATAAATACTAATAATTAAACAAAAAACAACTCTAATAAAATGGCAAAAGAGAAATTTGATCGCTCCAAACCTCATGTAAACATCGGAACGATTGGTCACGTAGATCACGGCAAGACTACTTTGACTGCTGCAATTACCAACGTACTTGCTCAATCAGGTCTTGCAGAGAAGAGGGATTTCGCCTCTATCGATAACGCTCCTGAAGAAAAAGAGCGTGGAATTACAATTAACACTGCACATGTGGAGTACCAAACTACTGCTCGTCACTATGCCCACGTTGACTGTCCAGGTCACGCGGATTATGTGAAGAACATGGTAACTGGTGCCGCTCAAATGGATGGTGCTATCCTTGTAGTAGCTGCTACTGATGGTCCTATGCCTCAAACTCGTGAGCACATTCTTTTAGCGCGCCAGGTAGGTGTGCCTAAAATCGTTGTTTTCATGAACAAGGTTGACATGGTTGACGATCCTGAATTGTTAGACTTAGTAGAAATGGAAATCCGTGAGTTATTATCATTCTATGAATATGATGGTGAAAACACTCCGATTATCCGTGGTTCTGCATTAGGTGGGTTAAACCTAGATGCTAACTGGATGCCTAGGATACTTGAATTAATGGAAGCAGTTGATACTTTTATTCCAATTCCTCCTCGTCAAGTGGATTTACCTTTCCTTATGCCAGTTGAGGACGTGTTCTCAATTACAGGTCGTGGAACAGTTGCTACAGGACGTATTGAGCGTGGTGTAATCAACTCAAATGAGCAAGTTGAAATCATTGGAATGCAACCTGAAAAATTAACTTCAACAGTAACAGGCGTTGAGATGTTCCGTAAAATCTTAGATCGTGGTGAGGCTGGAGATAATGTAGGCTTATTGTTGCGTGGTATTGAGAAAACTGATATCCGTCGTGGAATGGTTATCGCAAAACCAGGTTCAATTACACCTCACATGAAGTTCAAGGCGGAGATTTATGTATTGAAAAAAGAAGAAGGTGGACGTCATACTCCATTTCATCAAAAATATCGTCCCCAGTTCTACTTGCGTACAACTGATGTAACTGGTGAAATCACTTTACCAGAAGGACGCGAGATGGTAATGCCAGGAGATAACGTAACAATCACTGTTGAATTGATTCAACCAGTTGCAATGGACAAAGGTCTTCGTTTCGCAATCCGTGAAGGTGGTCGTACGGTAGGAGCAGGTCAGGTAACTGAAATCATCTCCTAATTAAACAAAGTAATTGAATAGTATGTCCCGACGAAGTGTCGGGACATACCTATTTAAAACGGTGGTATTTTTTTCGGAGGAATTTAATGATTTTGCCTGAAAAAAACAAAATAAAATTGTGTCAAATCAATTTTAAAAATAACCACATTGAGAATTTTACGGGTGTAGCTCAATTGGTAGAGTAGCGGTCTCCAAAACCGTTGGCTGGGAGTTCGAGTCTCTCCACCCGTGCAAATAGAGAAAAACAAACGTCATAGTTATGCAAAAAATACACGCTTATATCAGTGATTCATATAATGAGCTGATGAATAAAGTTTCTTGGCCTACATGGGCTGAATTGCAAAGCAGTTCAATAGTGGTTTTAGTTGCCACTTTGTTGTTTGGTTTTGTCATATTTTTAATAGATACGGTATTCCAAGGTTCATTGAATTTGATTTATAATTTGTTCTCTTAATTTATATGTCAGATTCTACAGGCAAAAAATGGTATGTGATCCGTGCAATTAGCGGTCAGGAGAAAAAGGTAAAACAATACCTGGAATCCGAGATTTTACGCGCTGGTCTTTCTGATTATGTTTCTCAGGTATTGATTCCAATGGAGAAATATTATCAAATTAAAGAAGGGAAAAAGGTTAGCAAGGAAAGGAGTTTTTACCCTGGATATATTTTAATTGAAGCAAACTTAATGGGAGAGGTGCCCCATGTGATTCAGAACATTACTGGCGTAATAGGTTTCTTAGGTGTAAAGGGAGAAGCTCCCGCACCTTTAAGAATTTCAGAAGTGAATAGGATATTAGGTAAAGTTGATGAATTAGCGGATAGTGAAGAGGTAATTAATGTGCCATATGTAATTGGCGAAACTGTTAAAGTCACTGACGGACCTTTCAATAGTTTCTCTGGAATTATTGAAGAAGTAAATGAAGAAAAGAAGAAATTAAAAGTAATGGTTAAAATTTTTGGACGTAAGACTCCTTTGGAGTTAAGTTATGTTCAAGTTGAAAAAGAATCATAAACACTGTGATGCTTGCCTTGGTTGATGCTTCCACATTTCAAGAGTAGGGTTCTCCATCAAAGAAAAATGATAAATACTAATAATTAAACAAAATGGCAAAGGAAATAGGCGCACTGATAAAATTACAAGTAAAAGGTGGCTCTGCTAATCCAGCACCTCCAATTGGTCCTGCATTAGGAGCTAAAGGGGTGAACATTATGGAGTTCTGTAAGCAATTTAATGCAAGAACTCAGGATAAAGCAGGTCAAGTATTACCAGTAATTATTACAGTATATACTGATAAGTCATTCGACTTTATCATCAAAACACCTCCAGTATTCATTCAATTGATGGAGGCTGCAAAAACTCAGAAAGGCTCTGCTGAGTCTAACAGAATTAAAGTTGGTTCTGTAACATGGGAGCAAGTACGTGCAATTGCTGAAGCTAAAATGGTAGACATGAATTGTTTTACTGTGGATTCTGCCATGAAAATGGTAGCAGGTTCAGCTCGTAGTGCTGGTATCAATGTAACAGGAACATCTCCTTGGGCTGAGTAATTATAAACCCTATGTAATATCGTTATCGCTTGCTGCTTCCCGTGATCGATATACATTAAAACAAAAACAAAAACAAAAATGGCTAAGTTAACTAAGAACCAGAAGGTGGCTTATGCAAAAGTAGATGCTAATAAAGCTTACACTTTGCAAGATGCTTCAAAACTAGTAAAAGAAATTTCTTTTACTAAGTTTGACTCATCTGTAGATCTTAGCGTACGCCTTGGAGTTGATCCACGAAAAGCGAATCAAATGGTTCGTGGTATAGTGACGCTTCCTCACGGAACTGGTAAAACAATCCGTGTGTTGGTATTATGTACGCCTGACAAAGAGCAAGAGGCAAAAGATGCTGGTGCTGACTTTGTTGGATTGGATGATTACATCCAAAAGATAGAAGGCGGATGGACAGATGTTGATATCATCATCACTATGCCAAGTGTAATGGCCAAAGTTGGTAAATTGGGTAAAATCCTGGGACCGCGAAGCTTAATGCCTAACCCAAAAACGGGTACAGTTACTAATGATGTTGGTAAGGCAGTTACAGAAGTGAAAGCGGGTAAGATAGATTTCAAGGTTGATAAGAGTGGAATTATTCACGCTTCAATCGGTAAAGCATCATTCGATGCTCAAAAGCTATCCGATAATGCTCACGAGTTATTATCTACAATTGTAAAGTTAAAACCATCAGCTGCTAAAGGTACATACTTAAAAAGTATTTCGATTAGCAGTACTATGAGTCCGGGAATTCGAATCGAACCTAAATCGATTTAATAATTCCATTTAAAAACATTAATTCGTAACGTCAAATGACCAGAGAAGAAAAAAACCAGATTGTCGAAGAGCTAGTATCGGTGCTTTCCAGTACGGGAAGTTTCTATATTATAGACATCGGCACTCTGAATTCAGAAAAGACAAGTAAGTTGCGTCGTTTGTGCTACAACAGACAAGTGCAATTGAAAGTTGCGAAGAATTCTCTGATTAAAAAAGCTTTAGAGCGTATAGAAGGTGATTACAGCGAAATGATTCCTGCGATGAAAGGTTCGTCTGCAGTGATGATTGCTGAAATCCCGAAC
>CALQOD010000057.1 GCA_943332105.1 Chitinophaga pinensis
ATCAAAGATGCAAAATAAGTTGTACATCTAGCCCACAAATTTAATTTTTCTTCTTTGAATTTACTTAATTTACAAAAAAATATTTGAAAATAGATTTTGATTAAGCAATCGATAAAAATGCATAATTCATTTGCCCTTAGAAATGCGCTTTTAATTTTATTTAACCTTATTGTCTTAACCGGATTAGGACAAACCTTAAAAATCGCTCCCAATTGGACTGGGGTTTCATCAGATGTTGCTGGTTATCCCACCATTAATTGCGCTAATTGTAATTATGAAAATGGTAAGTATCCGTTTATCCAGCGAACAATAGAAGGAACCTCACAGTTTTCAATCTCTAGTTCCACTTATTCGAAGTGTTCGGATGAAGAAAACAAAATACTTGAAAAATTCAACTTGAATCTTAGCCAGATTTTATCTGTACAATCTGCGATTGCCAATAAATCGTACTATACAATTTTAAAAATTAATCCGTTTAGAAGAAAAGACCAAGGTGGTTATGAAAAGCTAGATTCAATTACAATTCAGGTTCAAAAAAGTCTTGCGCATTCAAATGGCTACAGTACTGCGACGGTAACCAACTCAATTTTATCTGCTGGGAATTGGGCCAAAATTGGCACATTCGACAATGGAATTTATAAAATAGACTATAATTTTATTAAACAAAGTGGACTAGTCTTTGGCGATATTAATATTAATGATTTAAAATTATACGGTAATGGCGGAGGCATGCTTCCATTATCAAACAACGAATTCCGATGGGATGACCTTCAAGAAAATGCAATTCAAATTTACGATGTTGACAATAACGGACTTTTTAATAATGGTGATTATTTTATTTTTTATGGTTCTTCACAGAGCACTTGGAAATGGATTGCCAATGACAAAAAATACATTCACTCAAAAAACTTGTTCAGTGACAGCACCTATTATTTTATCACTATCAACAATAATAGTATCGGTAAAAGAATTCAAGATATTCCAACTTTAAATGGAATACCCGCAACCAGATTTGTAGATCAGTTTGTTGATTGTGAGTACCATGAAAATGACGAGTTCAACTTTATTAAATCGGGGCGCAATTGGTATGGCGATGCCTTTGATGTTGACTTAAATAAAAACTTTGACTTTAACTTCCCCAACATTCAACCAGGGCCTGTCAAATTTACTTCAGCCGTAATATCAAGAACTTCAACAAGCGCATTCAGTAGCAGTAAATTTTCGATCAACTATAATGGTTCATCAATTTTAACTCAAACAATTTCTAATGTCGGAACTAATTATACAGATGACTTTGCTAGAGGGAATACTGCAACAGCTACATTTTTTAGCGGCTCAGACAATATCAGTTTAAACTATAATTATACTCCATATAATTCTTCTTCTACTGGGTGGATTAATTATATTGAATTAAATGCAATAAGAAAACTTAAGCATATTGGATCTGAAATGTTATTTAGGGATGTAGACACCATAAATCCAAATGCAATAAGCCAATTTTTAATCAGTAATTTATCAGGCTTAGAAAAGATTTGGAATATTAGTGATGTTACTAACATATCAAATCAGATTTACGATTTTAATAATTCAACTGGGACCTTTCATTCTAATTCTCAAATCAATGAAGTTAAACAGTATTATATCTTTAATAATAATTACAAGGCACCTAACTATTGTGGCAGCGTAAAGAATCAAAATTTACATGGCTTGCCTCAAAGTGATTTTTTAATTATTACACATCCTGATTTTCTTTCGGAAGCAGAGCGATTAGCTAACTTCAGAAGAACCCACGACGGATTGAAAGTAGCGGTAGCAACAACAGAAGAAATTTTCAATGAGTTTGGTTCAGGCTCTCAGGATGTTGCGGCAATTCGCGATTTCATTAAAATGTTTTATGACCGATCTGTTTCTTTAGGCACTCCACCAAAATATGTATTATTATTTGGTGACGGATCCTACGACCCTAAGAATAGGATTGGAGGAAATACTAATTACATTACAACATTTCAATCTGAAAACTCAATTTCATTAATTGCATCCTATACTTCAGATGATTTTTTTGGAATGCTGGATGCTAATGAGGGAACACTTACGGGCGCAGAATTAATTGATGTTGGAATTGGTCGAATTCCAGTTAGAGATATTGCCGATGCTCGTTTAATGGTTGATAAAATTATCACCTATGAAACTACTGGCAATACAACTTCCGCCGTCTCCTGCTCATCAAATAACTCCTCTCACTTTGGTGATTGGAGAAACGTACTTTGTTTTGTTGCCGATGATCAAGATCGAAATTTACATTTCCGGCAAAGTGAGCGAATAGCCACCACCGTTTCAAACAACAATCCTGTTTATAATATTGATAAAATTGTAAGCGATGCCTACGAACAACAATCAACGCCTGGTGGTCAACGATATCCAGAAGTAAATGAGGCTATCAATAAAAGAATTGAAAAAGGTGCTTTCTTGATTAATTACACTGGCCATGGTGGAGAGCTTGGCTGGTCTGCAGAATCAATATTAAATATTGACATGATTAATAGCTGGACGAATATAAATAGTATGCCGGCATTTATAACAGCAACCTGCGAGTTCAGCAGATTTGACGATCCCAAAAGAACTGCTGCAGGAGAACTTATTTTATTGAATAACAAAGGTGGTGGAATTTGTTTGTTTACAACAGTTCGACTTGCATTTGCTTTAGAGAATGAGGTGATTAATGCTGACTTATTAAAATACATGTTCACGCCTATTAACGGAGAAATGCCACGCATAGGTGATATACAACGTTTAGCAAAAATTGAAAATCCAGGCAATCGAAATGTTACATTACTAGGAGACCCCTCAATTAAATTGGCCTACCCCAATTTAAAAATTATTACTGACGAAATCACACAAGACGGATTAATATCTGACACGATTAAAGCACTTAGTAAAATAACCATCAAAGGAAAAGTGGTTGACCAAAGTAATTCTATTCAATCAAATTTTAATGGAACTGTTTATACAACCATTTATGATAAGAAAAGCATGATTTATAATTTGGTTAATGATGCAAATGGAAATGATGTTAGTTTGCCAGATAGTTTTTTATTACGAAAGAATATTATTTATAGAGGAAAATCGTCAGTGACTAATGGAATTTTTAATTGCAGCTTCATTGTCCCAAAAGATATAAATTACCAATTTGGTGTTGGGCGTTTAAGCTACTATGCGCAGGATGAAGCCATCGATGCTAATGGCTTTGATGAATCTGTTACAATTGGCGGTATTTCGGCAAATGGTTTAAATGATCAAGAAGGCCCAAGAATTAATTTATATCTTAATGATGATAATTTTACCACAGGAGGAATGACCAACGAAAGTCCGAATATTTACGCGAAATTATCAGACTCAAGCGGTATAAATACGGTTGGAAATGGAATTGGACATGATATTACAGCCATTTTAGACAATAATCAGCAATCGGTTCTCGTTCTCAATGATTATTATGAATCAGAATTAAATAGCTATCAGAAAGGAATCGTGAAATATAAATTATCCGACTTATCGGAAGGGCCACACACACTAACATTAAAAGCTTGGGACATTAATGGTAACTCCTCATTAACTACAACAGAATTCACTGTTTCAAATTCGTCGACTCTTTCTATTGATCATTTACTTAATTATCCAAACCCTTTTAGCACTAATACTTCTTTTTACTTTGAACATAATAAACCATGCACTGGGATGACAATCCAGCTTCAAATTTTTACCGTTTCAGGAAAGCTAATTCGCACCTTAAGTAACTATCAAATTTGCGATGGTTATAGAAACAATCCTTTAACTTGGGATGGCAAGGATGAATTTGGAGATAAAATAGGTCAGGGAGCCTACATTTACAGATTAAAAATCAGAACTGCAGATGGAGAGACGGCCGAGAAAATCGAAAAACTGGTAATCCTGCGATAAAAAAGAAAATTAGATTTAATTACCGAAATCCTTATATTTGCCTACTTATAAAATAGAAGAATCATCTATTATGAAATTGAATTTTAAAGCCCAACTTGTTTTTACCATCTTACTTGGAATTAGTCAGATAGGCAGTGCACAGACATCTAGTCAGACAAACCTATTAGGACAAATAAATACAATTACCACAGCAGTTCCCTTTTTAGGAATCTCTCCTGAAGCGCGCGCAGGTGGCATGGGCGACGTTGGAGTTTCATCATCTGCTGATATAAACTCTATTCATTGGAATCCTGCAAAACTTGCCTTCAATGAAAAGAAATCTGGATTTGCAGTTTCGTACACTCCATGGTTAAAAGCTTTAGTAAATGATATGTTTATTGCATATGTTACAGGCTATTCAAAATTAAAAGGTAATCAAGCAATAGGTGGTTCATTAAGATATTTTTCATTAGGCAACATTACTTTTACAGATAACAACGGAAATACAATCCGAGATTTTAAACCAAATGAATTTGCTTTTGACATTGCATACTCAAGAAAGTTAAGTGATAACTTTAGCGGTGGAATGGCATTACGATACATACATTCTAATTTAACTGGTGGAACTGCTGTAGAAGGTACCGATAGTAAGGCCGGAAATTCAGTTGCTGCCGATGTATCTGGTTTTTATCAAAAAGAAATTGAACTTGGTGGAATGGATGCCTTAGTTACTGCGGGAATCAACATAAGTAATATCGGATCAAAAATCTCCTACACTGAAACAGGAACAAAAAACTTTATACCAACAAACCTACGAATAGGTCCTGGATTAAAACTAAAGCTAAATGAGTATAATGATTTATCATTCGGTTTAGATTTCAACAAACTTCTAGTGCCTACCCCTCCAATTTATACACAAGATTCAACTAACAGTTCTAACTCTGTTATATTATACGGAAAGGATCCTGATGTAGGTATTGCACAGGGTATTTTTCAATCATTTAGTGATGCACCAGGTGGGGCAAAAGAAGAATTAAGAGAAGTTAATATTGGTTTTGGAATGGAGTATTGGTATGATAAGCAATTTGCATTTAGAGCTGGTTATTTTTATGAAGACAAAACAAAAGGCAACAGAAAATATTTCACATTAGGCGCTGGTTTAAAATACAATGTTTTTGGATTAGACCTGGCTTATTTAATTCCAACAGACCAGCGCAACCCACTAGAAAACACTTTACACTTTACACTCACATTTGACTTTGACGCAAATTCAGTGAGTAAGAGTAATGAAGATACAGAATAATAAATAAGGGCGAAAGCCCTTATTTTATTTAAACAAATATGAAAGTTAAAGTAGGATTTGGTTTCGATGTTCATCAATTACAAGTTGGAAGAAAACTAATACTTGGAGGCGTTGAAATCGCGCATGAGAAAGGTGCTCTAGGACATTCTGATGCTGATGTAATTATACATGCATTATGCGACGCATTACTAGGTGCAGCTGGATTAAAAGACATTGGCTTTTATTTTCCTGACACGGATGCTTCTTTTAAAAATATTGACAGTAAAATCCTATTGGAAAAAGTTATTCAATTAATTGAAGAACGAAATTATTCTGTAGGTAATGTCGATATCAGTTTAGTTTTAGAAAAACCAAAAATAAAACCTTATATCGATGAAATGAAAGTGCAATTAGCACCGATTTTAAAGATTGATTTAGAAGACATTTCTATAAAAGCAACTACCAATGAAAAGCTCGGTTATGTTGGAAGAGAAGAAGGTGTTGCTGCATATGCAGTAGTATTAATTCAAAAAACAACTTAACTTACCCTGCTGAAATTAGTTTTTTCTTTATCGAGGCGCATTAATTTTTCTCGAATAAATAAATGCCTTGCATCCTCTAATTTGTGATCTTTATTAACCACTTCTTCTGCAACTACTTTTGCTTCTTCCATGATGGCGCGGTCTTTTGCCAGATCAGCAATATTTAAATCAACGATACCACTTTGTTGCGTTCCTGTAATATCACCAGGGCCTCTTAATTTTAAGTCTACTTCTGCAATTTCAAATCCGTTATTCGTATTACACATTGTTTTTAACCGCAAGCGACCATCATTACTTAGTTTAACTCCCGTCATCAATATACAATAGCTTTGATCAGCACCACGACCTACACGTCCGCGCAGCTGATGAAGTTGGGATAATCCAAAACGCTCAGCGGACTCAATTACCATTATTGAAGCATTTGGCACGTTCACTCCTACTTCAATAACTGTTGTTGCAACCATAATATTTGTTTTGCCGCTTACAAAACGCTGCATCTCCGCCTCCTTTTCAGCGGGCTTCATTTTTCCATGGACAATACTTACAGAATACTGAGGCAAAGGAAACTCTTGGCCAATCGCTTCATATCCTTCAAACAAATTAGCATAATCTAATTTTTCTGATTCTTCTATTAATGGATAAACGACATAAACCTGTCGGCCTTTTGCAATTTCAGTTTTCATAAACCCAATTACTGCGAGTCGAGCAGATTCAAACCGATGCGTTGTTGATATTGGCTTTCTACCGGGAGGTAGTTCATCAATTACAGAAGTATCAAGATCACCATAAAGAGTCATGGCAAGCGTACGGGGGATAGGCGTTGCCGTCATAACAAGTACATGAGGGGCAATTCCATCTTTCATCCATAGCTTAGCTCTTTGTTGTACACCAAATCGATGTTGTTCATCAATTACAACCAACCCTAAATTATTAAACTGCACTCGATCTTCAATGAGTGCATGCGTGCCAATAATAATTTTTAAATGTCCTTCACTTAATTGCTGAAGGATCTCCTTACGCTTAGCCGTTTTTGTACTTCCAGTGAGCAATTCAACCTGAATATTCATAGGACTTAATAATTCACTTATTGAAATATAATGCTGGTTAGCTAATATTTCTGTTGGCGCCATTAAGCAAGCTTGATAACCATTATCTATCAGCATTAAAATACTTAACAGCGCAACCATTGTCTTTCCGCTTCCTACATCACCTTGCAGCAATCGGTTCATTTGCTTTCCGGTGCCCATATCAATTCTTATTTCCTTAAGCACACGCTTTTGCGCATTGGTCAATTCAAATGGAAGATGGTTTTTAAAAAATGTATTGAACACCTCTCCAATCACAGAGATTACTTTCCCTTTATATGTTTCATTACGATGCGCCTTTGCTCTTAATAAGCGCAATTGAATAAAAAATAATTCATCAAACTTCAACCTTCTAGTTGCTAATCTTAACGACAATTCATCCTTAGGGAAATGAATATTTACATAGGCTTCTCGCAACGACATTAATGTATGCTTCTGCAAAATATCTGCAGGAAAAATATCCTGAATAAATACTGGAAGCGATGCGATTAGATTTCGTTGAAGTTTAACAATTGCCTTCGTATCTAAACCAAATGCCCGAGCTTTTTCCGTAACACTATAAACACCCGTTAACGAAGGTCCATTAAATAATTCAGCCATAGAAGACTCCTCAATTTCTGGATGAACTATATTTATTTTGCCGTTAAAAGAAGAAGGCTTCCCAAAAACAATATACTCTACATTAGGTTTGATATAATTTTTTATCCATTTAAGCCCTTGAAACCATACCAATTCTATCGAACCAGTATGATCAGAAAAAACAGCAGAAATACGAGTAGTCCTTTTATCTCCATGTAATTGAATTCGAGTTAACTTACCTTTGATTTGAAGATAAGGCATTTCTGCATTTAATTCCACGATACTATAAAACCTAGATCTATCGATATAGCGAAAAGGGAAATGATGCAATAAATCTTCGAAGGTAAAAATTGAATATTCTTTTTTAAGCACATCCCCTCTCTGAGGACCAACACCTTTTAAATATTCAATTGGCGTATCAAAAAATTCACGGCGTTGCAACATAAAACAAATTTACAAAAGTTCTATAAACTCAATAAAAAAATCCCGACTCGCTGAGCCAGGATTTGTTACATGAAAATACAATAGTATATAATTATTGCACTTTTTTCACTGATACAGCGTTCAAACCTTTACGTCCTTCAATCTCCTCATAAGTAACATCATCATTCTCACGAACTTTGTCGATTAACCCACTGTGGTGAATAAAGATCTCTCTGTTTGTTTCGTCTTCAAGGATAAAGCCATAACCTTTCGCTTCATTGAAGAATTTTACTTTGCCTGTTTTCATTTAATATTAATTAATGATTTTTGATTAACACAAATGTAGCTAAAAACACCAACAAAACCATAATTCAATCCTACTAAATGTATTAATCCCTTAATTCAATTGAATTAAAATTGCTTTCCTTACTTTTGTGCATATGAACAAAATAAAAAAATACTACGGTAATATTATTGACCTTTACAATAGAAGAATATTTAAAGGTGTAATTGAAGTGATAGATGATAAAATATCGAACATTCACGAAGAGGATAATGATTCGGATTTATATTTTTTACCTGGTTTTATTGATGCTCATATTCATATAGAATCATCCATGTTGGTCCCCTATGAATTTGCAAAAGCTGCATTAAAACATGGAACGGTGGCTACTATTAGCGACCCACATGAAATAGCAAATGTTTTAGGTATTAGCGGCGTTAAATATATGATAGAGAATGCCAAACCATCCAAATTAAAATTTCATTTTGGTGCGCCTTCTTGTGTGCCAGCCACAAATTTTGAAACAGCAGGATCAATAATTGACACGAATGGAGTTGAGGAGCTTCTTAAATCAGATGATATTTTTTATTTAAGTGAAATGATGAATTACCCTGGGGTATTATTTGAAGACGAAAAAGTAATGGAGAAATTAGAACTCGCAAAAAAATACAATAAACCTATTGACGGTCATGCTCCAGGATTGAGGGGCGATGCTGCAAAGAAATATGCAAGTGTAGGTATTACAACAGACCATGAGTGTTACAGTTATGCTGAGGCAGAAGAAAAGATTCAGTATGGAATGAAAATTTTAATCAGAGAAGGTTCTGCTGCTAGAAATTTCGAAGCTTTACACCCGCTTATTAGCAAATTTCCAGAAAAATTAATGTTTTGTTGCGACGACAAACATCCTGATGAACTTTTATTATTTCACATTGATGAGCATGTTCGTAAATCCATAGCGTTAGGCTACAACTTATTTGATGTGTTGACAATTGCATGTATTAATCCGATACAGCATTATAAAATGAAAGTGGGTTCATTACGAATTGGAGACTATGCAGATTTTATATCCGTTAAGGATTTGATAGATTTTAAAGTTCTCAAAACAATAATTAACGGTGAAGAAATTTTTGATGGTAAAAATGTAAAACTTGAAGAAAAAAAACATGCAACACCAAATAAATTTATAAATGAGCAAATTGAAGATTCGGCTTTCATCATCAAAGCAGAAAGTGAATTTATAAATGTGATAAATGCACTAGACGGGCAACTTATAACAAAATCATCCAGAGAAAAAGCAAAAATAATTGATGGGAATTTAGTTAGCAATACAGACAAAGACATTTTAAAAATTGCTGTTGTTAACCGCTACCAAAAAGCATTAGTTACAACTGCATTTATAAAAAATTTCGGATTAAAAGAGGGCGCCATTGCATCAAGCGTTGCACATGATTCACATAATATAATTGTTGTTGGCGCTGATGATATGTCAATGTGCAAAGCAGCGAATTTGATAATTGAATGTGGAGGTGGTTTAAGCCTGATATCTAATGATGAGAACCGGGTTATTGGATTACCAGTAGCAGGATTAATGAGCGATAATGACGCTGCTACAATCGGCAAACAATATGCAGAAATAGATCAATTAGCAAAAAAAATGGGAAGTCAATTAAGAGCACCATATATGCTGCTTTCATTTATGGCATTATTGGTAATTCCAGAATTAAAGTTAAGCGATAAAGGACTTTTTGATGGTGAGAATTTTAAATTTACAGCATTACAAATTAGTTGAGATTATATGAAAAAGGTTAAACAAATTTTAATTACTCTTATCTTTGTTAGCTGCTTGTCGGGTTGTAAATTATTTAAAAAAAATTGCCATTGCCCTAGTTTTGGGAAAGCAAACACAAATGAGTTAGTACCTAAAAAGCCTTACTGAGAATCAGCATTCACTATTAACAAATTGAAATAAAGCACAATCGAAAAAAGATTAATTAGATGCTTGCTTTGATACACATGTAAATAGTATCTTAGCATTCTCGTAGAATGATTCTAAATAAGGAAATGGCTAACTCATCAAAAAAACTTTCACTTTTAAAAAAAGGAGAGAAATGCATAGTTGACTCCTACATAGATGAAAACATGCAGCAAAAGATGCTTGATATGGGTTGCTTACCTGGTGAAGTTATTACGATTGATCGATTTGCTCCTTTAGGTTGTCCAATTGCCATATCTGTAGGAGGCACTGTTTTATGTATTCGTAAAGACGAGGCCGAAAATATTTTAGTAAATGTTATCGATTAATTTTTGGACCTTAAGGATGTGCTGAATTCGAATAAGAAAATCAAAGTTGCATTAATTGGCAATCCCAATATTGGGAAGAGTACACTTTTCAATTTGCTGACAGGACTCCATCAAAAAATAGCTAATTTTCCTGGTGTTACTGTTGAGAAAAAAACAGGTAGCTCTACTATTTTTAACTCAGCCACTGGCGATGCAAATTATTTAGAAATTATTGACTTACCAGGGACTTATAGCTTATACCCCAATTCCCCGGATGAAAGGATTCCGTTTGAAATTTTATGCGACCCCAACAATGAAGATCATCCTGATATAGTTGTTATTTTAGCGGATGGAACAAACTTAAAACGCAGTTTATTTCTTGCTTCGCAGGTAATTGATTTAAAGATACCAAGCTTGCTCGCATTAAACATGATGGATTTAGTGCAGGCACAAGGAATTAAAATTAATGCTGACGAATTAGAAAGAAGGATAGGCATTCGTGTTTGTCCGATTATAGCGCGTAAATGTATAGGCATAGAAGAATTAAAACAAGCCTTAATAAATGATCTTCCGGTTCCTACTACTTATGTTTATGATACTACCCTTATTAAACCAACGCTTTTAGCTGGCATTTGTAAGGAACTAAATCTAAAAAGCAATTATGCCGCATTGCAAATTGCCAATCACATCAACTCACTTGAACATTTTCAAATTTCAAAAGAACAACAAGCAACACTAAAAAATTTATTTTTTGGTATTGAATATGACGAAAATAAAATTCAATCATTTGAATCTTTAGAACGATATAAATCGATACAACAAATTATTGAAAGCTGTGTGCGACTACCGCACGAGAAAAAAGTTTCTTTTAGTACACGGATTGATAAATTGTTGGTGCATCGCATCTGGGGATATGCTATTTTTATTTGCATATTATTTGTCATATTTCAATCTATTTTTTCATTAGCAGAATTTCCAATGAATTTTATTGATGAAACATTTACGGGGTTTATAAATATCGTTAGAGATTTTTTACCATCTGGAGTTTTAAACGACTTAATCGTAAAAGGAGTGTTAGCAGGGATAGGAGGGATTATCATATTCGTCCCGCAAATAGCTATGCTTTTTATGTTCATAGCAGTATTAGAAGATACGGGGTATATGGCTCGTGTTAGTTTTTTAATGGATAAATTAATGCGCAATTTTGGATTAAATGGCCGTTCTGTTATTCCATTGATGAGTGGTGTTGCTTGCGCAGTTCCTGCAATAATGTCTACAAGAACAATCAGCTCTTGGAAAGAAAGAATTGTAACAATATTAGTAATTCCATTAATGAGCTGTTCTGCGCGATTACCCGTTTTCACGCTATTGATTTCTTTAATAATTCCTACCAATTATATTGGTGTCTTTAATTTACAAGGGTTAGTATTAATGTCGCTCTATCTAATTGGATTTTTAGCAGCACTTTTAGCATCAATAGTGATCAGTGGTTTAATAAAGTCGAAACACAAGAGTTATTTCATTATGGAAATACCTGTGTACAGAATGCCTCGATGGTCAAATATACTTTATTCTATTTTAGATAAAGTGAAAATATTTTTACTGGATGCCGGGAAAATAATAATTGCTATTAGCATTGTCCTTTGGTTTCTTTCATCTCGCGGGCCCGGTGAGAAATTCGAAAAAGTAAATCAGGAAATTTCACAATTATCACCCGATAAAACTGACGCTCAAAAAAGATTGCATTTAGAATCATTGAAATTAGAATATTCTTATGCGGGCCATCTTGGTCATTTACTAGAGCCCATTATAAAACCATTAGGATTTGATTGGAAAATAGGGATTGCACTTGTAACATCATTTGCCGCAAGAGAAGTTTTTGTTGGAACAATGACTACTATTTACGGAGTAGGCTCTGATAAAAATTTAACAGTGAAAGAAAAAATGCGAATTGAAAAAGATGTCTTAACAGGCAAACCTCGTTACTCCGTTGCCGTTGGATGGTCGTTGATGTTATTTTATGCATTTGCAATGCAATGCATGAGCACACTTGCTGTTGTAAGAAGAGAGACTGGTAGCTGGAAGTGGCCTGTTATACAGTTTCTTTACCTTTCAGGATTAGCATATTTTACTTCATTAATTGTTTATCAAATATTAAAGTAATGGTTACCGAAGACCAACTTCGAATAGCTTTGTTAAAATATATTCCAGAGGCTGCGATTACTACATGCGTTGAATGGATTAGAAAATATAGAATCAGCGTAAGAATAAAACATACGCGCGCCACAAAAAATGGAGATTACCGTCCGCCTTTAAACGGAGCAAGTCATACCATTACTATAAACCATGATTTAAACACTTACGCCTTTTTAATCACTTTTACGCATGAAGTTGCACATTTAACTTGTTTTATCAAACATGGTAACCGTGTAATGCCCCATGGTTTAGAGTGGAAAGAAGAGTTCAGACAATTACTAATTCCATTTATTAAAGAAAACATTTTCCCAGATGGCGTTAGAAATGCATTGCTTAATTACATTAAAAATCCTGCTGCATCAACCTGTGGTGATTCTAATTTAATGAAATCTTTGAAAGTATTCGACAAACATGATGAAGACTGGATGCATGTTGAGGACATTCCTTTGGCTGCAAAATTTGAGATAAAAAACGGACAACAATTTATTAGGGGCGAACTTAGAAGAAAGAATTTTAATTGTCACGATGCGAAAACAGGGCTATTATATTTTGTGCCTCCGCACATGGATGCACGATTAATTGATTAACTAAATGGAATTTCAGGCATACCCTTATATTTGTCATATAAGAGGTGTACAATACCATCTGACAAACCAACCTGAGGTATAAACACACGATCAATTTCTGCAGTTTTTAATGCTGTAAGCAGAACTTTAGTAGCTGGAATAATAACATCCGCACGATCGGGATTTAAACCTAATTTCAATATACGCTCTTCAAAAGAATACTCTTTAAGAAAGTCATAAATCTCTTTGATTTTTTCAGTGGTCAGCGGCTTATGCTCCTTCCTATCTGCCATTTTAAATAGCTTATTAATATTACCTCCAGAACCGATAGCAGTAAGCGGGTGATATAGTTTTGTGTTTTCACGAATCCATTCTTTAAAAACAATCCAAGTTTCTTTTTTAACTTGATCATGCAGTAAACGGATTGTACCAATATTAAATGACTGAGCAGCTATTATTTTATTCTTTGAGAACAATGTCAGCTCGGTACTTCCACCACCTACATCTATATATAAATATGATTGGTCAAATTCAAGATGCTCTGCAATGTGATTTGAATAAATTATATGTGCTTCTGTTTTACCATCAATAACTTCTATCCTTACATCACTGTATGCTCGAACAAACGCTACAATTTCTTCACTATTTATGGCGTCTCGCATTGCTGATGTTGCACAAGCCCGAAAATCAATAGCCCCAAATACTTCTGCAAGCATTTTGAAGGCCTTCATAGATTTAGCAAGTTGCATTTTCTTTTCTTCTGAAATTTTTCCAAACCGAAATACATCTTCACCTAAACGAATAGGCATCCTAACCAACTCTGCTTTCTTAAAAACAGGTTCGCCTCCTTCTTCAAACACGTTGCATAATAAAAGACGAACAGCATTTGAACCGATATCTACAGCAGCAAATTTTAACATTGCACCAAAGTAATTAAAAAGTGGTTGAGGTATTAATTAGAATTGTTGTTTTTTTCTAGGTATTTATAAATTTCTTCTTGCGATTTATATTTACCTTTCATTTTTGAGTGGTGATAAGGATTGGATTGAAAAACATTTATGCTTCTTGCTTTTGTATTATCATTCCATTGAATTTCCAGCATTTCAATTAGTTGCTTTTTCAATACTGGATCATATACTGGAACACCAACTTCACTTCGGTGATCCAGATTTCTTGTCATCCAATCTGCTGAAGAAAGATAAACTTTGGTATCACTATTATTTGCAAAAACAAAAATGCGAGAATGCTCTAGATATTTATCTACAATACTAATTGCTTCAATATTTTCACTTAGCATATTTATCCCAGGGACCAACGAACAAATACTTCTTACAATAATTCTAATTTTCACCCCTGCAGATGATGCTTCATAGAGCTTTTTAATCATTTCATGGTCTGTAAGACTATTCATTTTAACAAATATCCATGCATCATTACCAAGCTTAGCATTTTCTATTTCAGTATTAATAAACTGAATATATTTTTTGCGTGTATTGAAAGGAGAAACAATTAAATGCTTATACGTTCCAACTTTCAAATTATCATTATAGAAATTAAAAACCTTACTGACCTCATCAGTAATTCTTTTATCGGCAGTAAGTAAGCTGTAATCAGCATATAGCTTAGCCGTATCTTCATTAAAATTACCGGTTCCAACATGAGCATAATAAACAATCTTGTTTTGCTCGTGTCTAGTTATTAAAAACAATTTACTATGCAACTTAATACCAGGTACTCCATAAATTACCTTTACACCTTCCTCATTAAGCTTATTGGCCCATCGAATATTTGCTTCTTCATCAAATCGCGCCTGCAACTCAACTATAGCTATTACTTTTTTTTCGTTTCTAATAGCATTAATTAGCGAATTAACAATTCTTGAATTGCTCGCCATTCGATACAATGTGATACTGATTTCTGATACCTTAGGATCAATAGATGCTTCGCGAAGCATATTAATTACATGCGTATACGATTGATAAGGGAAAGAAAGCAAGATATCTTGTTTAGCAATAATTTTGAACATGCTTGTTCGTGACGGTATTGCTTTATGAGGTAAAGAAGGCGCATTTTTTTGCTTTAATTCCAATCGATTTAGCGATGGGAATTTCATAAAATCAACAAAGTTGTGATATCGACCGCCTGAAATTGGATGCTCTTCTTTATTTAATTGGATTTTTTTCAATAAAAACTTATAGGCTTCAGTTGGCATAGATTCATCGTACACTAAACGAGTAGGTTGTCCATTACGACGGTTTTTAATACTCTCTGCAACTTTTTTCACTAGACTTTTAGTTACGTCCTGTTCTAAATCCAGCTCAGCATCTCTGGTTATTTTGATTGTATATGCAGTAATAAAATCATAATCAAAACTAAAAAATAAATCATCCAAGCAATAGCGAATTACATCATCAAGTAATATGATGTATTTATTTTCTTTAGGGATAACTACAAATCGTGGTAATACCTCATTCGGAATTTCCAGCAATGCATATTTTGTTTTGGCACCTCCTTTCTGCATCATTATTAAAAAGTAAATGCTCCTATCTTTCATTGCAGGAAACTCATTCAGATTATCAAGCAAAATTGGTACTAATGCAGGCTGAACATTTTCATAAAAATATTCTCGAACAAAAGCTCCTTGCTCTTTGGTTAGCTGCGTTTCGTTTAATAAAAAAATCCCTTTTCTTTCAAGCTCACTTAATATTTTCTGAAAGCTATCATCAAACTCCTCTTGCTGCCTAACGATGATACTTTGAATATTATCTAGCAGTTGATTTGGATTCTCGCCCAACAACTCTTCACCTTTTTTGCCTAAGCGAACCATTCGTTTTATAGAGGCCACCCTAACACGAAAAAACTCATCGCGATTACTTGAAACAATGCCTAAAAACTTCAGTCTATCTAGCAATGGTACACTAGGGTCATTTGCTTCTTGCAGCACCCTATCATTAAATGATAGCCAACTTATATCACGATTTACAACAAGCAACTCTTCCCGCTTCATAAAAATTTATTTGCCGGCCTTCGTAACCGTTTTTTTACTGTTTGTTTTTTTTACTGCTGATTTCTTTTTTGCGGGCGATGCTTTTTTAACTGACTTAACCGACGGCTTTGGCGCTTCTTTTTTGCTCTCAATTTTTTCAATAGCCTTAACAAATTTTTTAGCGACATCTTTTGCAGATGATTTAATCGCTTTAGTCATCTCTTTTGCTGCAACAGGATGTTGCTTTTTTAAAAAATAAGCAATTGTAATTGATAATTGTTGCTCAATTTCTTTTCGTTGTTTTTTATGCATAACCATTTTAAAATTTGATGTTGCACAAATATTTTAAAAAGAAAGTTTAATTCAACCTTAAGTTTAAAAAGATAACATTAAGATAAATGTTAAGTGTTAATTTTATAACAATAAATTAATATTGTTATTATTAATCGATACTTTTATGACAACAAAAAGAATTTGTTAACGTTCCAGAATGTAATTTAATTTCATTCCATGTTGTATCTTGAAAATCAATTACTGCAATTGCTGATGTTGGTAAATGTCCTAATTCTTGTGATGTGAGCTTCCCAACGATTGATGTGAAAGAAGGATTATGTCCAAACAAAAAAATCGTTTGTGCTTCGTTTGGTAACTCATTTATCACATACAACAAAGCATCGTCCGTTGCATCATAAATTGCATCCTTAATACTAATTTTCTCTGGTGAATAGTTCATAGTATTAGCCACCAAAAGGCAAGTTGAATATGCTCTGATTGCAGGACTGGAAACCATTAAATCAGGGAAAATCTTATTCGCCAAAAGCCACTGTGCGGCATCAGCAACATCGATATAACCTCTAGCAGCTAAATGACGATCAATATCATTTGCAACATATTTATCATAAAGTGATTTTCCATGCCTGATTAAAACCAGCCGCCTAAGCATATTATTTTTCTTTTAAAAGAAGCAGATAAGTAGGGAAGTGATCAGAATATCCGCCTTGATAAATGCTATAGTCATATGTGCGCAGTGGATATCCTTTATATCTTCCTGTTTTTTGAATCATAAATTCTTTGCTGAAGATATTTGCCTTTTGAAAGAAAAATCCTTTTTGATCTTTATTCAAAAATGCATTCGACA
>CALQOD010000058.1 GCA_943332105.1 Chitinophaga pinensis
ATCAGAACGATATTCATTTGCAATTAATAAATCTAATTTACCATCTGCATTAACATCAAAAAAAGCAGGGTGCGCTCCTGTACCAACTTCAACCATTTGATTTACCAACCACTCATTAGTATTAAAGCTAAATACATTTGTTTGATTGTTGGTTATGTTTTTATACAACATCACATTTTTATAATCTTCTCCAGTATCAAAGAAATTAGAAACCACTAAATCTTTATTCCCGTCATTATCGCCATCAAAATAAAAAGGGGCCGCAACATCTAGCATATATGCGGGAATATTATAACTTGGGAATGCAGAATCCTGTGTACACATGAATGCCGAGTCAGGCGTTCCGCAATTTTCAAGATAGAGCACATTCGAAGATAAAACATCGCCATTTAAAATATCTTTATCTCCATCGCCATCTGAATCGAAAGCACATAAGACAGATCCTGCATGTTTCTTTTGGAAGTTTTCTAATGGATTTGCTATTGGATTTGCAGGCAACAATGGACAAGCAGGAATTGGCGGTAAGTCGGCAGTGTTATAGGCTCCCTTAAGCGCAAAGTAACCCCAGCATTGAGGAATATTATACATTAAAAATCCGTTTGGATTTCCTAAAGAATCCATTGAATAATTTTTATGATGTTCTACCCAATTTCCACTGATTGAAAATGCGAGGACATCCATATCTCCGTCGTTGTCTACGTCGGACAATGCCGGCATATTTACACGCGAACAATAAATATTTGTAGGAAATGTTCCGTAGTGTGTATACAGTTGAGGAACTACTAATGTAAACTTCAAACCCTGTCCTGCATTGATATCATTTCTATAGCATCGTATGCTTGCATTGTAATATGAAAACAAATCCATGTCGCCATCATTGTCGTAATCAAAAGACTTAATCCAACCATCTAAATCAGACGGAAATTTTGAGACATATTCAGGAGCATAGACATAGGACGACTTTTTATAAACTCCTTTATTAATCATTGGGATAATTCTATTATTCGTAGAACTATACGCTACTAAATCCATCACGTTATCATTATTCAAATCCATTTCTGCGAACACTGCACTATTTAATCCTCCACCCCAGCCATTATACAAAGCTTGATTGTTATTTATAACATGCACCAACGTATCTCTAAAGAAAGTTTGCGTTTGAGCACTTCCAAAAAACGGAAAACTACACAGCATATAAATTAACCAATGTTTCACCTTCATAATTTAATTATTTTTTTTGAGAATGATCTACCATTTTGTATTAGCGTTAAAAGGTATGTACCTTTCGATAAAGATGACAGATTAAGCTGATAATATTGTCCTCTTATATTTTCACTTTTTACAGTTTTTCCTAAAACATCCATTATTTGTAATTGACCATTTTCAATCGTTGATGCAAATCTTATGGAAATAATATTTTCATCCTTAATGGGGTTTGGCGAAACATCAAAAAATATTTCATCATACTGATTCGAATTTACTCCGTTACTATTATTACCTAAATACCCACGCACACCTCCATCGCCATTACCAGTAATTAAATCAATGACGCCATCTGTATTATAATCGCAAACGGATAGCGTTAATCTTTTCGATTCATCTATTCCATTATAGACAGAATCAATCAAGTTAAAATTTCCTGTTAAATTATTATCAATATTTTGGTAATGATAAATAGTTCCTGATTCACTACCAACAAATAATTCATATCCATTGCCGTTATCCAACAATAACGGGGCACTATAGCCAGTGATTGAATTTTGCGCAGCTACATTTACCCCTCCTAAATTTGAAGATTGTAAATTAAACATCAAATTGCTTCCAACACTATTGTTAGTAAAATAATTTAAAACACCACTTCGTTCACCGATTAGCAAATCATTTTTACCATCACGATTTAAATCTACAATCTGAGGAATTGAATTATTACCAATATCAATTGATTGAAAATTAGGACTGCTAAAAATAAAGTTAGGGACAGCACCACTTGAAGTATTCTTGTAGAAAATCAACGTTCCATCAGCATTACCCAGTAGCAAATCATCATCACCATCACCATCTAAATCGCCGAAGCTAGGATAAAGTCCGAATTGAGCCAATGAACTTAGATTTAGATAATCACTAGTAACAAATTCAAAAGAAGAAACACCTGAAACACTAGTGTTTTTATAAACAGTTAATGTTGAGTATTGCAAGTTCGGATTCGGGTTGTATGCATAATCATTTCCGATAATTAAATCTTTTTTTCCATCACCATCAAAATCAAAAAAGCTAACATTAGCGGAAGTGCCCACATCAATCATTTGATCAATTAAAAAATTATTTTTAACGAATGAAAATACATTCTGGCAATTATTTCCTGTGTTTTTATAAAAATGCACATTATGCAAATCTTCACCGACAGTGGCAAAAGGAGAAACAATCAAATCATTAATACTATCACCATCCATATCTAAATAAAAAGCTGCGGGCAGATTTTGCAAATTAACAGGAATATTATAGGAAGGAAATATTGAGTCCTGTTGTACAATTACAGCTGAATCAGGAGTGCCTCCATTCTTCAGAAATAAAAGGTTCGATCCTAGAATATCGCCATTAATTATATCAAGATCACCATCGCAGTCTTCGTCTAATATTGTGAGTACAGAACCAGAGTGCAAATGATTTCCACGACCATCTAGCTTATTAGTAATACAATTTTGATTAAGTATAGCAGAATTGGTAAGCCCACTTAAACGAAAATGACCCCAACAATCAGGTTCGACTTTAAACAAAAGCTGATTACAAACTCCGCTTGAATCCATTGAATAATTCTTATGGAATTCAATAAAATTTCCTGAATTAGTAAATGTCAAAATATCCATATCGCCATCCCCATCAACATCATCAAATGCCGATAAATTAACCTGCGTACTAAATATTGGGGCTAAACCAGAAGCGTATAAGCTATTTATTTGTGAAGTGGATAAAGAGAATGAAATTCCAGCACTTGAATTATAGTCATTTTGCCAGACACCTATTGAATTGTTAAAATAAGTTAACAAATCTAAGTCCCCATCACAATCAAAATCATAACTACTCACCCAATCGTGTAACGGCGGCACCTTTATTATGTATTCAGGAGCGTATTTAAATTTAAGTCCTGGTAAATTTGCATTAAATGTAAATGTTGAAATCCGATTCCCAACCCTATCTAAAACCAATAAATCGTTTTCACCATCCCCATTTAAATCTATCTTACAAAATACGGGACTATTAAAACCACCAGCGAAAGGCATTGATAATTGAGAATTGTTTTTCTGTACTATGGCGGATGTGTCAAGCACAAATTGCAACCCTGCTTGAGCAAAAACATTCATTGAAACAAAAATAAAAAAGAGGATACAATTAATCCTTAAATTCATAAATTCTATTTTGGCATTAAAGTAATGTAAAGATAAGGAAACATTTAAAATTTATAATCTAATTCGTAATTGATTCTTACATTTGAAAAAAATAAAATATGGCTTCTTTTGATATGGTTAGTGAAGTGGATTTACAAAAACTTGACAATGCGATAAATATTACCGTAAAAGAATTCTCTAACAGGTTCGATTTTCACGGCTCAAAAACCACTTTAGAATTAGACAAGAAAACACTTGTGTTATTGCTCATTACTGAAAACGAAATGAGAGTAAAATCAGTAATTGATATTTTGATATCAAGAATGATGAAGCAAGGTGTTGATGGTAATTGCTTAGACTTGGGGAAAGACCAATACGCCTCTGGAAACATGATCCGAAAAGAAATTAAAGTGAAACAAGGTTTAGAAAAAGAAGACGCCAAGAAAATTGTAAAAATTATTAAGGATTCCGGATTTAAAGTACAAGCATCAATTATGGATGATCAGATTCGTGTAACTGGAAAGAAGCTAGATGATCTCCAAGGAGTAATAGCAAAGGTCAGATCTAGTGACTTAGAACTTTCTTTACAATTTAATAACTTTAGAAATTAAAACAATTTTTCTTCTATATTTTCATGTATTTCATTTCCTCTTTAGTTTATAAAATTCTCAATTTCAGGCGTTTTATAAGCACAATTGTTTTTAATTAATGTCGTTTACTTGACAATCTATTTAAAAGTCCGCCTTAAAAATGGTTTTTTAGTTCAACTGAAATTGTTATTATTGTGGCTCTTAATTTTAAAACTAAAAACAAAAACAAAGTCATTCTTATGAGTCAGAAAAAATCAGGAGGATTACATAGCATATTAGCTGCTATTGTTATTCCCGCAGCTTTGGTTATTGCTGTAGTAATTTACAAGTTTGTATTGGGAAATCCATCAAACTTCCAGGACAACAACCCTGAACTTAATCCATTGCCGGGAAACTTCTTGGGCATTATATACAAAGGTGGCTTTATAGTGCCTATTTTGATGTCCTTATTATTAATCACGATAGTTTTCGTTATTGAGCGTTTTATTACTATCGGAAACTCTAAAGGAATAGGACGTGTTGATGCTTTTATTCATACAGTTAGACAGTCATTATCTAAAGACGATTTAAATGGTGCAATTGCAGCATGTAATAAGCAAAAAGGTTCAATTGCAGCAGTTGTTTTAGCTGGAGTAACTTCTTACCAGCAAATGTCTAAAGACGCTACATTAGATAAAGAACATAAAGTTGCTACAATTCAAAAAGAAATCGAGGAAGCTACAACATTAGAATTACCGATGCTTTCAAAAAATCTAATTATCATTTCTACGATTGCTTCAATCGCAACATTGATGGGATTATTAGGAACTGTATTCGGTATGATCAGAGCATTCGCGGCCTTAGCGCAAGCAGGTTCACCCGATGCAACTGCCTTAGCAACTGGTATCTCGGAAGCTCTTATTAACACTGCATTTGGTATCGGAACATCTGCTATTGCAATTATTTTCTATAACTACTTTACAAATAAAATTGATTCTATTACTTACGGAATTGATGAGGTTGGTTATAGCATTGTTCAAACATTTACATCTAAACATTAATCCTTAATCTGATTTCCGTATGCCAAAAGTAAAAATGCCCAAAAACAGTCCTTCGTTGGATATGACTCCAATGGTTGACTTGGCATTCCTACTGGTTACGTTCTTTATGTTAACTACCCAGTTTCGTCCTGACGAGCCTGTTGTAGTTGATTCGCCATCATCTATTTCAGAAAAACTTCTTCCTGAAAAAGTAATGTTGGTAACCATCGATTCTTCCGGTAGAGTTTTCTTTAATTTAGAAGGAAAGGAAATGAGGAAGAATATGCTAAGTCAAATAGGAGCTAAATATGGTGTAAAGTTCGACGAAAATGAAACAAATCGCTTTGCTGTGATGGCTACGTTTGGTATGACTGTGCAGCAATTGAAGCAATACTTGCCATTGGATGAAATGGAAAGAAAGAACTTCATGAAGAAAAGTATGGGTATTCCATATGATTCATTGAACAATCAATTAGGCGACTGGATCCGTTTTGGTCGTTTAGTTGATGCTCAAAATTCAAGCGGTGCTTTAAAAGATAAAGATAAAGCACTACGATTTGCGATTAAAGGGGATGCAAATGCTAAGTATACCGCTATTAAAAGAGTTATAGAGGTTTTCCAAGAAATGAAGGTAAACCGCTTTAATCTTGTTACTACTTTAGAACAAAACCCTAATAATAATTAACCTTTTACCAGTCAAAAAGAAATGGCACAAATACAATCCAACGACTCTGACTCAGGTAAAGGCGGGAAACATGGTAAAGTAAAAGCTAAGAAACAATCTACTCACATCGATATGACTCCGATGGTAGATTTAGCTTTCTTACTTCTTACCTTCTTTATGTTAACAACCACTTTTGGAAAACCCAAAACGATGGAAATTAACATGCCTGTTAAACCACCTCCAGGGCAGGAAATATTAAATGAAGTTAATAATGCAATTACTATTCTTTTAACTGGTGATAACAAAATCTACTACTATTATGGTGAGTTAAAGGATGAGACTAAATTAACACTCACTGATTTCTCAAGTAGCGGAATTCGAAAATTGTTTCTTGATTACAATAAGCAAGCAGTTGATGAGATCAAAACGCTAAAAGAGAACGCAATAAAAACTAAAATGAATGAAGATACTTTGAAGAGAAAAGTAGTAGACATCAAAGGTAAAAAGTATGCGTTAATGGTACTCGTTAAAACAGACGATAAAGCTAAATACAAAAATGTAATCGATATAATAGATGAATTAAACATCTGTTTAATCGGAAAATATGCTTTGGTTGATTTGGATGCGAAAGAGTATAATTTAATTAATACATTTCAAAATTAACTACACCAACTTGGTTTCTAAAAAAACTCTTCAAAAACAACAATTCAAGTTGTAAAAAAGTAAAATAAAACAAAATGGCCAATAAAAAACAATTTATCTATATTGTTGATGATGAACCACTACAGCTTGAGCTGTTGAAAGATCATTTAAGCAGCAAGATGGCTGGCTATGAAATTCTAACTTTTGACACGGGAGAAGATTGTTTGGCTTCTTTCAATAATCATAAACCTACTATCGTTTTCCTCGATTACAACTTGGATTCTAAAGTTAAAGGAGCGATGGATGGATTAAAAGTTTTGGAGCAAATCAAAAAGTTGGCGCCAAAAACAGAAGTAGTTATGATTTCAGGTCAGAACAGAATTGAAGTTGCCGATCAATCACTTAAACTGGGTGCATTTAACTATATTTCAAAAGGTGATGGCGCTTTAAATAAAGCAGAAAGTAGCATGTTTCAGATTTTTGAAAACTTACAAATGACGGGTTGGGACAATGTGACTTTATCCGCAAGAACAGAGCTAGTATTTGCAAATAGAAATAAGCAGTACGGGGCTTATGTTTTACGAACTAATTACCAAAAAACCGCAGCTACTGCCTTTTTAGCCACAATCGCGGTCTTTGTTTTGGCTATTTGCGCACCTATTATTCTAGAAAAAATTAATGGGAGTTTGGATAAGCTGAGCGAAAAGCCAATCGAAGTTACCGTAGAACTAAAGGAGCCACCTCCACTCGATAAAAACGAGCCACCACCTCCTCCACCTCCTCCACCACCTCCAGTAATGGAAACTGTAAAATTCACGCCTCCCGTTGTTGTTGACAAAGTTATTGATGATCAACCACCCCCTCAGGAAAAATTGAATGAGACAAATGTAGGTGTAGTTACTCAGGAAGGAACGGAAGGCGCAACTGAGCTTCCGCCAGAGACTGTTGCTGATCCAGATGCTGACAAAGTCTTTACTTATGTAGAAGAGATGCCTGGCTTCCCGAACGGTGGAGAAAAAGCGATGTACACTTATATTACAAAAAATATTCGTTATCCGCAAATGGCAGTTGATGCTAACATCACCGGTAAGGTTTTCGTCAACTTCGTTGTTGACCAAAACGGAAATATTGCTGATGTTAAAATCTTAAGAGGCATTGGTGGTGGATGCGATGAAGAAGCAATTCGAGTTATTAAATCAATGCCAAAATGGACACCGGGAAAACAAAATGGCCGAACTGTTAAGGTTAGCTTCAATGTACCCATTTCATTTACATTAAGAAATTAATATTAAAATAGATTTTACTAAAAAAAGAGCCTCTAATAAGGCTCTTTTTTATTTACAATGATTATTGTTTTGTAATTTTGCGAATAATTTAATACACAAACTACTTGAAAGGAAACAAAATACTTTTTTATATAACAGCTGCCATGTCGGCTTTATATCCAATTGTTGGAATTATAATTCTAGTGGCTCCAAATATTGATACACTTTTACCGGGGAATAAGCGTTACATAATTGGAATCATGCTTTTAATCTACGGAGTATTTCGATTTTTCAGATTAAAGTCAATGAAAAATAAAATAGATGAACAAGATAAAATGCAGCAGGATTTATAATATGAAAAGCATATCTTTTTATTTGTTATGTATTTTTGTTACTGCTTGTGGGACTGATTTTAAGAAACCATATAGCGACACACCTACCTCGGGCATAGTCAAAATAACATCTGATGAAACCCTTCAGCCTTTAATCGACTCAGAGAAAGATACATTTATGGGCTTATACAAATATGCCCAATTAAACGTTTCTCATAAATCCGAATCTGATTGCTTTCAAGATTTTATTAATGATTCATCCAAAGTAATCATCGTTAGTCGTAAGTTGAATGACAAAGAAAACGATTATTTTAAATCGAGAAAATTAATCCCAATAACAACTAAGATTGCTTTAGATGCAATTGCTATAATCGTAAACAAAAATAATGCTGATAGTATTTTATCCATAAAACAATTAGCTTCGATTTTATCTGGTGAAAAATCCAATTGGAGCGATTTATTTCCCAATTCTAAACTTGGTAAACTATCAGTAGTTTTTGATAACAATGGTTCAAGCAATGTTAGATTTTTAAAGGACAAATTATTATCTGGAAACCCATTAGCGTCTAACTGTTTTGCATCACAATCTAATCCTGCAGTAATAAAATATGTAGAAGAAAATAAAAATGCAATAGGTATTATTGGTGTATCGTGGATTAGTGATTTTGAAAATAAGGAAAGTCAAAACTTTCTTTCCAAAATAAAAGTTCTTGATTTAACAACTGTAGAAAACCCTATTTATCCAGACGACTATTACAAACCCTATCAAGCATATATTGCATTATCGCAATATCCATTGATTAGAGAAGTGTATATGATCAACAGAGAAGGGCGCGCAGGCCTTGGTACGGGCTTTGTATCATTCGTTGCGGGGGATGCAGGCCAAAGAATAGTTCGTATAGCCGGACTGTTACCTACAATGATGCCAGTTAGATTAATTAAAACAGAGTAAAATTTACAATATGAAAAGGGGAATTCTAATTACATTCTTAATAACACTTTATTTTAGTGCAAATGCTCAAACATTAAAAGACGCAATTCGCTTAAATGAAAACGAGCAACATGACGAAGCTAGTGGTGTTTTTAAACAGCTAATTGCGTTAGAGCCAACAAAAGGTGATTACTATTATTTTTGGGGGAATAATTTATTAGATGCAGATAAAGCAGATTCTGCAGCAATCGTTTTTTCTGAAGGATTAAAAAAAGAGCCAGGCAACTTATTAGTACAAATTGGAACAGCAGAATTAAAATTAGTTGAGGGAAATTTAGCAGAGGGCAAAGTAGCCATCGAAGCCGCTGTTAAAACTGCAGGTCCAAAAAATGCTACTATTATGGTTGTTGCTGCTGAAGCACTAATTCGTTATAAAAAAGCACAGGATTTAATGTTAGCAAGAGTGTATTTAGATGCAGCATTAAAACTGGATGCAAAAAATCCATTGACATATAATTTAATAGGCGATATCTATTCAGAAGAGAACAATGGTAGCGATGCTGCTAAGTATTATAACCAAGCTTTAGAAAAAGATGGTAAGTATATTAAATCTGTTTTTCATAAAGGACAATTGTATAAAAGATCAATGAGCTATGAAATTGCAATAGCTGAGTTTAATACAACATTAAGCCTTGATCCTAATTTCGCTCCTGCATACAGAGAGCTTGGAGAATGTTATTACAAATTAAGAAAACCAGAACAAGCAAAAGAAAACTATAAAAAATATCTTGAGCTTTCTAAAAACAATAACAGTGCGAGATTGCGTTATGCTTCATTCTTATATCAAAGTGCTGAATATAATGATGCTGGATTCGAACTTTCATCAATCACAAAAGTCGATTCAACTAATTTAGGAATGATGAGAATGATGGCCTATGTAAATTATGAATTAGGCAAAAACGATACAGCTATAAAAACCATTACAAAAGTATTTGCTATAACAGCAGAAGATACAACAAAACGCATTGGAAAAGATTATTCATACTTCGGAAAGATCCTTGCCAAAGGTGGGAACTCTGAATTAGGCACTACTTATATTCAAACAGCTTTAACAATTGATCCGAGACAAGTTGAATTATATGATGATTTAGCTGACATGTATTACAAGCAAAAAAAATATGATCTAATCGCATTAACTTATGAAGCTAAAATCAATAACTCTGCAAAGGCCTCAATAACAGACTACTTCAATATGGGTCGTGCATGGTATAATGCTAAAAACTATGTGAAAGCTGATTCAGCATTCGCAAAAGTATCTGAGATAAATCCAACGTGGCCAAATGGCTATTTCTGGAGAGGTAGAGCTAATGCACAAATTGATAATACTGCCAAAGAGGGAATGGCAAAACCACATTATGCGAAATACATAGAATTAGCAATTGCTGATACTGCTAATATTTCTAAGCAGAAAAACAATTTAGTTGAAGCCTATAGATACTTAGCTTTAATTGCATATTACAATTCAAAAGATTGTAAACTTTCTATCGATTATTGGAATAAAATTTTGGAGCTAGATGCTGTCAATAAAGAAGCTAAAGAATTTATTAAAACTATAAGCACATCAAAAGATTGTAAATAAAAAAAGAGGGCTTAAAATTTTTAAGCCCTCTTTTTTTACGCTTTCACATCATCACCTTGCTGATTCCGAAATTTAAACCCAAGTTTCTTGCCATCGTACATTGATGTTTCTATCATATAGCTAAGTGCATCATGAACAGTAATCTCACTCATTGCATCGATTGGAGGAACTATCGCTTCAGTATCCAAAGCAATAATTAATAATTGATCAATTATTTTTTTCAATGTATCATTTGAAATAGTATCCGTATTGAAATTGTTGAACAAAATCCCAATTTGTTTTTTACCCTCTACAAAGAAGTGATTTTCTGAATTAATGAATATTCTTCCTAACAATTGTCCGACCTCACCCCTTCTTTCAAATTTCATTGCATCAGCCATAAAATTATAAACTGATATCATTCCACATATTGCACGATTAGGGTTTGAACTTACATAACTTGATTTATTTAAAGGATGATTTGTCTCAAATGCAAAAGCATTCGTATGCATAATAAAAATCAATACATCATCTGCAACCTTCAATTCAGCTTCAAAGGTACCCCTATCGGTATATTTCACTTTTATACGAGGATCATTTAAAAGCATTATATCTTTTAATTCTCGCTCATATTCCATTAGCATATGTTTGATCAATGATAAAGCTGCAAAGGTTGTATCAGTCGCATTTTTTGCGTTCTTAACTTTTTTATTTAATAACTGCAGTATTTTTTCATTTATCATAATTAATAGGCTCTTGCAAACAACACTCGCTGACCTGAAGGCTTACCAGTGAAAATACACTCACCTTCTTCAACAGGATTATCTAAAGGAATACATCTAATGGTAGCTTTAGTAAGTTCTTTAATTTTTTCTTCTGTCTCTGTTGTACCATCCCAATGCGCATACACAAATCCGCCCTTGTTATCGAGAATCTCATTAAACTCGTCCCAAGTGTCTGCACGATTCGTTTTTTCTTCACGAGAATCCAAGGCTTTTCTATAAATATTATCCTGAATTTGTTCTAATAGGTTTTCAATTTTTATATGCAAATCAGTTATTTGATAAATAGCTTTCTCTTTCGTGTCCCTCCTTGCAACTTCAACCGTACCATTTTCTAAATCTCTCGGACCAATTGCGATTCTCACAGGAACACCTTTTAATTCATACTCTGCGAACTTCCAACCAGGCTTATAAGTATCACGATTATCGTATTTAACAGAAATACCTTTTTTCTCTAAAGACTTTTTCATTTCCGCTACCTTCTCGTTAATCGCTTGAAGTTGCTGTTCATTTTTAAAAATTGGAATAATAACTACTTGAATAGGAGCTAAACGAGGAGGCAAAACTAATCCATCATCATCTGAATGACTCATGATTAGTGCACCCATTAAACGGGTTGATACTCCCCAAGATGTTGCCCAAACAAATTCCTGTTTTCCATCTCTATTTGTATACTTCACATCAAATGCTTTTGCAAAATTTTGACCTAAGAAATGAGAAGTGCCTGCTTGCAAAGCTTTTCCATCTTGCATCATTGCTTCAATGCAATATGTATCAATTGCTCCAGCAAATCGTTCATTTGGCGATTTCATTCCTTTAATTACTGGTATTGCTAAGATATTTTCGGCAAAATCAGCATAAACATTTAACATTTTAATTGTTTCTTCAACGGCCTCTTCTGCGGTTGCATGAGCAGTGTGACCTTCCTGCCATAAAAACTCAGTAGTTCTTAAGAACAAACGAGTTTTCATTTCCCAACGAACCACATTTGCCCACTGATTAACAAGGATGGGCAGATCACGATATGATTCAATCCAACCTCTATACGTATTCCAAATTATAGTTTCCGATGTAGGACGAATAATCAGCTCTTCTTCTAATTTCGCGTCCTCATCGACAACGATCCCTTTGCCATCAGGATCATTTTTTAGACGATAATGTGTTACAACTGCACATTCTTTAGCAAAACCTTCCACATGACTAGCTTCTTTACTAAAAAAAGATTTAGGAATAAAGAGCGGAAAATATGCATTAACATGACCTGTTTCTTTAAAACGACGATCAAGCTCTTGTTGCATTTTTTCCCATATAGCATAACCATAAGGCTTTATAACCATACAACCTCTTACAGCAGAATGCTCCGCCAAATCGGCTTTCATTACTAAATCTTGATACCATTGGGAGTAATTTTCTTTTCTAGATGTCAATTGTTCGCTCATACATTTATAAATTTACGAAAAATATTTTTGGCATTGTGTTTGACTGATGATTATAACAGCAAATTTGAATAACTAACAGCATAAAAACAATTTAATTCTATACTTTATGAAAACCTCTACTCAAATAACTAAATTGAATCCATTTCAATATTTCCTTTTCCTAACTTTTCTCTCGATAACATCTATTTCTTGTTCATCTAATCGAATAACGGCACGGGGTTCTGATGATGTTTATTTTACAAGTGTCTCAGCTGATAACGAAATCACGAGTTACAACCAAAACACAAATTCTAGTCTGACCGATAACAACACAATAGGTCAGGATAATACTAATGCAAATAATGATGCTGACATACAAAATGTAGATGACAGCCTATCTAATGATAATCAAGGTGGAAATGACGGTGGTTCGTCTAGCAGGTACTCCGGCGCTAACGGAAATACTTACATTACTAACAATTATTACGATCAAGATGATTACTACGACTACGCATATTCTGCACGACTAAGAAGATTCAATCACTCTTATGGTTGGAATTATTACGATCCATATTACACAAACTTGTATTGGTATGACTATAATCCTTATTCTTATGGTGTAAGTGTTTACACAACCTATCATTGGTGGGGAATAACTACATCAAATAATTGCGGTAACTGGGGGCCAAGCTGGGGGAGCTATTATCCATCCTATTACGGATATTCTGGTGGTTGGGGTAATAGTTGCGGAAACAGTTATTGGAATGGTTATCAAAATGGATATTGGAACGGTTATCAAAATGGATATTGGAACGGATATTATTCAGGTTTGTACAACGGCACATTTAATCCTTATTACTATAACAGCATGGATTCTTATAGCTATTATTATGGACCAAGAGGTGGAACACAAAATAATAATTTAGCACACAATACACCACGAGGTGGAAATACAGTATCTCAATTATACAACGAACTTGGTATTGGTAGAAACAATGATCATTTAGTTGCTAATGATGGTATACAGGCTATAGGGCGACCAAAACGAGAAATCAAAACGACATATGAGAGCACTAACGTAAATACAATCAGAACAAACACAAATACTGACAATGCAGGCGGAGTGAGCAATAGTAATCAAGGTGAAGTAAAAACCAATACTGCTAAGGGCAATACTAATTTGACTACACCCAAAGGTGAGAATCTAAATACAAATTCAAATAATAGTCCATCTAACGGCTCTAATCAAAATAATAGTAATACACCTCGAGGAAATAACAACTTAAACACAATAAATAATCAAGGTGACACATATAGTAATCCTAAAAACAATAATCAGCCATCGGAAAATGTAAATCCAAAAAACAATACAACCCCAAAGGGAAATTATCAGCCGACAGAAAATAACTATAGTACTCCAAGAAACAATAATTCAACCCCGAAAAACAACAATCAACCTGCGGAAAATAATTATAACACGCCAAGAAACAACAGTCAACCTGCGGAAAATAATTATAACACGCCAAGAAACAACAATACAACACCAAAAAACACTAATTATTCTCAGCCAAGAAATAATGAAAACAACAATGTAACACCGAGAAGCAATAATACTACGCCTAGAAACTCTACCCCTTCTTATTCAACTCCAAGAAACAATGGTGGAGGAAATACAGGTGGAGGAAATACAGGTGGAGGAAGAGTGGGAGGAAGACGATAATTAATTAATAATTTTTGAAACTGCTACCTTTTTAGTAGCAGTTTTTATTTTAAGCTGGTTCTATGAAAAAATATATTTTTACAGTAGCATTATCCACACTTTGTTTTTTAGCATTCAGCCAAAATGATGGCGATATGATAAGATACTCAATGCTAAATTATGGAGGAACAAGTAGGTCACTAGGTATGGCTAATTCTTTTGGAGCATTGGGCGCTGATATGAGTGCTACTTTAACTAATCCAGCGGGACTTGGTTTATACCGAAAAGGTGAAATTAGTTTTTCTTTAGGCTTTCACAATCGATTTGCAAAAGACGATTATATCAATCAAACAAAAGACGATTCCCATTTTAAAATGGCTTTTAGCAATGCAGGAATGTTATGGCATTTTGATAATGAGAATTACAGCAAATGGAAAGGTTGGACATTCGCGATGGCTTATAATCAGACTAATAATTTTTCTGCTAACAACTTTGCATCAGGATTTAACTCGAATAATTCAATCCTACATTCCTTCTGTGATTCATTAGGAACCTACAACCCTTCAATTAATATTACAGATGCAACACATACATATGCAGCTTACACTGCGAGTCCATTATATAACGGTAGCAATGCGGCTAATATATCTACAAATTATCCATTTGATGTTGATTTAGCATGGCAAACATTTTTAATCGATAGTGTTAATTCAGATGCGGGACAAACGTATTATTTTAATGCGGTCCCATTTGGTGGTGTGCAACAATCTAAAAGAACTACCACAAGAGGTGGACAAGGAGAATTTGATATTTCTTTAGCAAATAATTTCGATAACAAATTATTCTTCGGAATGACTTTAGGATTTGCCTCAATTAACTTCACACAAAAAACAAACTGGCGCGAATATGATAGTCAAGATACGATCCCAGGTTTTTATTCTTTAGATTATAATACAGAATTAAATACAACAGGAAGCGCAATAAATTTCAAATTTGGTGTCATTTATAGGCCAATTGATGCAATTAGAATTGGAATTGCCTTCCACACGCCAAATAGTTATTTGCTTACAGACAATTATTCATCATCTATAAATGCTAAGCTAGAAAGCACAACAGGAGCACTGATTGAAAATGATTATGCCTCTCCTATTTCTATTCCTTTTCAATATAGAATTATGACTCCATTTAAATTTATTGGTAGCATTGCTGGCCTAACTTCAAAAGCTGGTGCAATAAATATAGACTATGAATATAATGATTATTCAAAGGGAAGTGTTTATACCAATGATGCTAACTACAATTCAGATTTTAATGGAACCAGAGAAGCGATAAAATTGAAATATCAGGCAACACATACAATCAGAATTGGGACGGAAGCAATATTATATAATTGGAGATTACGAATGGGCGCAAGCTTTTCAACATCGCCATTTAAAACTGCATTCCAGCTTAACAACAAGTACGATTTAAGCAAGAAAACAATCACCACTGGATTTGGCTATAAAGGCGAAAAATATTACTTTGATACGGCATTAGCTTATTCAATTTACGGATCTATAGAAAGGCCATATGTTTTAAAAAGTGGAAAAGAAGGCATTATTAAGTCGAGTTATTCCGACACAAGAATCCTGTTTACAATAGGGAAAAAATTCTAATCAATAACCCGAATAATCACATCATCAATTTCGGCTGAATATTTACCAGGATTGTAAACATAAATTTTAATTACATCGTCAGGATTTAAATCCTCAACATACTTATATCCATAATACAAGGTAGTCCAATCGTTTTGATGTTTTAAAAAAGGTTGAAATTGCAAACTTCTCCAAACTTTTATATCTCCTTTTGGCGAATCAATTTCAACTACTAACATAAGCTTATCGAACATTGGCAATTGGGAAGAATTGACGTTTAATTCAACTACCAACGACTTGTTCTTTGTCAACTTTATTTGCTGTAGTGAATTAGTATAGGTAGCTCCGTATTCTAATGTTGAATCAACTATTGAAACATTTCTACCGCTTATTGCATAAGATGAAGACTTAAATAATTTATCATCCAAATTCCAATAGTTCTTTTCAAAGTCATTTTTCTCTTCAAACAAAATATTTTTTTGAGTTAGCTGATGCGAAGAATCTTTTGAAAATAAATAAATACCGGAATTAAAATGGATATCACTTTCGATTAAATAAGGAAAATGTTTTCGTATTCTAAATTCTAACTCAGGAGCATGATAATTATTTGACCAAGCATGCAAGAAATATTTTTTATTTGATTGTTTTAATATACTATCTAATGCTAAATAGGCATAGTCATTATTACAACTGTATTGTAAAAAAGGAATTTTATTTTCAGAATGACTCAGATAATAATTAATGTAATAAGGTTTAATTACATTAACCGTGTATTCAATATTTTTTAATCCATATTTAGAAGTGTAATCTTCAATATCAA
>CALQOD010000059.1 GCA_943332105.1 Chitinophaga pinensis
ATGCTTCTTTTACTCCTTCTATAGAGCCTGAAATGACTAACTGGCCTGGACAATTATAATTAGCAGCTACTACTACTTTGTCAATGCCTGCACAAATCTCTTCTACTTTAGCATCATCTAATGCTAATACAGCAGCCATCGTTCCTGGCACTGCTTCGCATGCGTCCTGCATTGCGTTAGCACGTTCAATCACTAAACGCAAGCCATCTTCAAATGTTAGTGTTCCATTAGCCGTTAACGCTGAAAATTCTCCTAGTGAGTGTCCTGCAACCATATCAGGTTTAAAGCTATCTCCTAAGGTTTTTGCTAAAATTACTGAATGGATAAATATTGCAGGTTGTGTTACGTTCGTTTGCTTTAAATCTTCATCGGTGCCGTTAAACATCATATCTGAAATACGAAATCCTATTATTTCGTTCGCCATTTCAAATAATTCTCTAGCTAATGTGGAGTTTTCATATAACTCTTTACCCATACCAACAAATTGAGACCCTTGTCCCGGAAAGATATATGCTTTCATTTTAATAATTATGTCTTTGATTAGAAATTAAGCTTATAAATTCTTTTCGCGTTCTGTCGTTTTCAAATTCTCCCGTGAATGCAGATGTGGTAGTGATTGAACTTTGTTTTTGCACTCCGCGCATCTGCATGCATAAGTGTTGGGCTTCAATAACTACTGCTACACCTAAAGGATTTAATGTATTCTGAATACAGTCTCTGATTTCAGTTGTCAAGCGTTCTTGCACTTGAAGTCTTCTTGAAAAGGCATCAACTACTCTAGGAATTTTACTTAAACCTATAATATAATGATTTGGAATATAGGCAATATGTGCTTTCCCAAAAAATGGTAACATATGATGCTCACACAATGAATACACTTCAATGTCTTTTACAATTACCATTTGTTTATATTCTTCTTTGAATTTTGCAGCGTTCAAAATCGCAACTGGATCAAGGTCGTAACCATGAGTTAAAAATTGTAACGACTTAGCAACACGCTCTGGTGTTTTTAATAGTCCTTCACGCTCGGGATTTTCACCAAGCTCTAAAAGAATATTTTTATAAATATCGGAAATAGCCTCTGTTTTCTCCTTATTGAAGATGTCCGTTTTCGTATATCTGCTTTCTTGATTTGAACTTTCCATTTTATTTTTATTTACCGCCAAAATATTCTACGAAATTATTTTCCGTTTCATATAATTTAACGCAATATAAAAAACATCCCTTTACATTTATTTCAGCCTCTAGCTGATTCCATATAGCAATTGTTAGAATTTCTGTTGAGGCCATCTTTCCATCCATAAAGTCAACATCTAAATTGATGTTTTTATGATCAAGTTTATCAATCACTCTTTCCTTAATTAGCTTACTCAAAAATTTTAGGTCGATTACAAAGCCGGTATCATCAGCTGGTTCCCCTTTTACCGTTACAAATATTTCGTAGTTATGTCCATGCCAGTTGGGGTTGGCACATTTGCCAAAAACTTCCGCATTTCTTTCTTCTGACCAGTCTGGGCGATGAAGCTTGTGGGCAGCGTTAAAGTGTTCTTTTCGTGTTATGTATACCATATTTTGTGGGTAATTACTTCCTTGCACAAGGAACTGCAAAATTAGTTTATTTTAAAGTAATTCGATGTGTATACTCATAAACTATTGTTTTAAATTTGCTCCATGAAGCAAAAGTCCCTTTTAGTTGCATCTACAATTGCAGAGGTCTCAGGATTGGTCGGTACCGTTGCTCCTTATAAGGTGACGCCAATCAATGATAATTGGAATGTGCTCATCACTGGAGTTGGTATGGTACCAACAGTATTTCATCTGTCTCAAGCCCTGCATGAAGAAAAATATTTGCGCATAATGAATATTGGTCTAGCCGGTGCTATTAATCGTAATTTACTTTTGGAGGAGGTGGTTAATGTAATAGACGATGAAATTGCCTTTTGGGGTTCCGAGGATAATGATGATTATTTGTCGGTGTTTGATTTGAATTTACAAAAGGTCGATGAGTCTCCATTTACAAATAGGAAACTTATTCCTCTAGCAACAGATTTTTCAATTGCTACTTACAAGAAAGTACACGGACTTACTGTTCAAACGGTAACTGGTTCATCGAATTCTTTGTTAAAACTGAATAAATATTACGCAGCTGATATTGAATCAATGGAAGGCGCAGCTGTATTTTATGTTGCGAATCAGTTTGGAATTCCAGCTTTGCAACTACGTGCAATAAGTAATTATGTGGAACCTCGTAACCGTAAAAGCTGGAGGATGAAAGAGGCCTTATCTGCTTTATTTGATGCTGTTCGTAACCTAATTGCTTAATGTTAATATCTGTAAAATAGCTGTTGAAAGCATTTTTTAATAATTGAATTTGCTATCGTACGGTCGATTATTTTTGATTTTAATAAAATGAAATACCTTATAACGCTTTTTCTTTTTACGGTGCTGTGCTTTGCTTTAAATGCTAAGCCACAGAAAACTAATTCCAGACCGCTCGACATTGTGTTCTGTTTGGATTTAAGTGGCAGCACTAATGGTTTGGTAAATGATGTTCGGGATAATTTGTGGTTAATAGCAAATCAGTTGAATGCAATGCAGCCAAAGCCCGATTTTCGCCTTGGTGTTATTTGTTTTTCGCGTCCTAGTTTTGGTAAAAACAATGGTTATGTAAAAGT
The DNA here is from genome assembly GCA_943332105.1 of Chitinophaga pinensis. Taxonomy (GTDB): domain Bacteria; phylum Bacteroidota; class Bacteroidia; order AKYH767-A; family OLB10; genus CAINEC01. The sequence goes on from CALQOD010000059.1 coordinate 2,676, forward strand.
TTTTTCAGACTTGTCTTATAATCTCGATTACATCGATGCAGAACTATATAGGCTAAAACCTTCAATTGAAAAGGGAGATCAAATTGTGAGTGCAGTATTGTCTATTGCTGTAAGTGAAATGTCGTGGTCGAAGAAAAAGAATGCGCTAAAATTAATCTATATTGTAGGTAATGGCTCTGTGTCCTCTAGCGGTTATGAGTATGTGAAAATATGTGAAGAGGCTGTAGAAAAGAGAATAATAGTTAATTCTTTATTCGTCACAAAATCTGCCAACAAAGCAGCCGATATTGCGGGCTGGAAGCGTATCGCCGCAATCACGGGAGGCATTCAAACTGAAATAACTGTCAATAAAAAAGATCCGGTTAGTTTTTGGAGTGCAGATATGAATGCTGTCGTAAAGCAAAATGCTATTTTGTACAATGATTTGCAATGGTCAGGACCAGACAGTGCTATTGGGAGAAAATCAATGGTTGCTGCTGATTCGGCAGCGTTTGAAGCAGGTAGAAACGCTTATATGCATAGAATGTATTATAAGTCGTCAAGTAGCTTTATTAATAGTATTAAGTACTGCGATTACTTTGCGAAATATTTAGAAGAAGACAGCCTTTCGACAATCTCCGCATTTGATCAACGTGCTTTTCGTATGCGTGAAGAACGCAATACTAAATTGAATAAAATAAAAAATTCGGTAGGGGAGGATGGCGTTATGCTTTTATCTCTAGAATATGCAAAGCCTGAATTTAACGAAGAAGGAATTTTTCACAGAATTGTAATACTCACGGTAATACAATATTGGAATAAAGTATATTAATTACATTTCAGCAATTACCGAGACGCCGCCCTTTGTTTTCTGACCAATTTGTGCTGTAATTTTTGTTCCTATCGGAAAATATAAATCTACGCGAGAACCAAATTTAATAAAGCCCATTTCACCACATTGACGAACTTTATCATTTTGATGTGGATAGTAAACAATACGTTTTGCTAATGCACCTGCTACCTGACGTAATAAAATTTCACGACCATCATCTTTTTGGATAACGATTGTGCTTCTTTCGTTTTCTGTACTCGCCTTCGGATGCCATGCCACTAAATATTTTCCTTTATGATAGGCTACATATTTAATTAATCCAGCGATAGGATACCAGTTAGCATGCACATTAATTGGCGACATAAAAATAGAAACCTGAAGACGCTTGTCTTTGAAATATTCACTTTCATATACTTCTTCAATAACTACAACTTTTCCATCAGCAGGAGCAACTACTAAATTGCTTCCTATTGTTAAGTCGCGTTCTGGGTAACGGAAGAATTGAAGAAATAACAAATAAAGTACAACGCAAAAAACTACGACACTAGTGAAAATGCTTCCTGATGCGTAATAAATTATCGCATTTAAGGCAATCATAGTAATTGCTGACACACTTAATATTGTATACCCTTCGCGGTGAATAGTCATAGTTCGGTGTTATTTAAACACGTAGGCTGGTTTTTACTCAACCTGCGGCTATTGTTTGTTTAATTATTAATAGCTCCCTCTTGAACGAATTGCTTTGGCTAATTTCTCTAGAGCGAATACATAAGCAGCTATACGCATTGAGATTTTATGATGGGTAGAAACGCCCCAAACATTTGCAAAGGCTTGCTTCATCCATCTATCAGCGCGCTTATTAATCTCTTCTTCGCTGTTGTAGTAGCCTGTTCTATTCTGTACCCATTCAAAGTAAGATACCGTTACTCCACCACCGTTAGCCAATATGTCAGGAATAATTATTGTTCCTTTCTTGTTTAGGATTTCATCAGCACCCGCAGTTGTTGGTCCGTTAGCACCTTCTACAATTAACTTAGCTTTAATATTACTTGCGTTTGATGCTGTGATTTGGTTTTCTAATGCACAAGGAGCTAAAATATCAACCGGTAATTCAAGTAATTCTGCGTTGGTGATTAGTTTCCCAGCTTTATATCCTTTTAATACGCCATGGTTAGCGTCACGATATATCATTGCCTTTTCTATATCAAGCCCTTTTGGATCATAGAAAGCAGCTGTATGGTCTGATATTGCAATTACTTTAATCCCATGCATTACAAAGTGTTTAGCAGTAATTGAACCTACATTTCCAAATCCTTGTACTGCGGCAGTACATTTTTTAGGAGACAATTTCATTTTTAAAAGTGCTTCTAACGCTGATGTACATACCCCACGGCCAGTTGCTTCAAAGCGTCCTAGTGAACCACCTAAATGCAAAGGCTTTCCTGTAACAATGCCAGGTGTAAAGCTTCCTTTTATCTTACTGAATTCATCAACAATCCAAGCCATTTCTCTTGGGCCCGTATTCATATCTGGAGCTGGAATATCTTTATCAACTCCAAAAATATCTTGCATCGCTACAGTATAGGCACGTGTTAAACGCTCTAGTTCGCCAACCGACATTTCTGAAGGCTCGCAATTGATTCCGCCTTTTGCACCACCGTAAGGGATATCAGCAATTGCACATTTGTAGGTCATCCATGCTGCTAAAGCTTTTACTTCATCCGCATCAACAGCTGTTGAATAACGAATACCCCCTTTAGAGGGCCCTAAAGCTGTAGAGTGAATTACACGATATCCATCGAAAGACTGAATACTCCCGTCATCCATTTTAATTGGCAAACTAACTTCAATTAATTTGGATGGATTTTTAATCACATTATATACGTCTTGTTCTAACCCTATAATTTTTGATGCAATATCAAAACGTTGTATCATGGCTTGAAAAGGATTCGTAGTATCTTGAACCGCAGCCGATGCTATTTGTAAGGATTTCTCATCTTTTGCTAGGAACTTTATGGAAGAATTTTTCAATGCTTCGTTGATAGTCTTTTGCATGTTCTTGTCTGACAAAAGAATTGTTTCACAATTTGGAATCAATTCCTTTATTTTCTTAGAAAGTTTCAAACCGTTCATCGCTTTTTTATTCTTCGAATTTAAATTGAAATCGATGAATGCAATCGTTGGCTTTTTACTTCCTATTCCTTTCATACAATCTTCGCCGCTGGAATAGCTGATAATTGTGCAGTTTTTCGTACTGCTTTTTAGATGATCTTTTAAAATTTCTGCTTGTAAAGCGTCATCTTCTACGATTAAAATAAGCGCCTTTGCTTCTTGCTTGGCAGCTTTTGATTTTTTAGAAATTGCTGTAATCGCCATGCTTTTTTTGCTGTTGATTTAGGGGAGCGAATTTAGGGAATTTATTCTATGAAAAACCAAATATTAGGTTGAAATCAATAGTGCTGTTCTGTTTTCTTGCCCTTTATTTTCTCGCAAACTGCGAAAAGTCAGTGATTTTGAGCCATTTTCCGAGATTCCACCCTGCGGTATTTAAACTTCCTTTAAACTCAAATTGAAGAGTATTATATCGCTTAAAAGAAGCAAACCATGCGTTGTTAATGTTGCTTTTCTTTTGAAAGATAAAGTCAAAACGATTTTTATCTTTGAATTCAAGATTCGACACGGAGCATATTATCTGATCAATTAAGACTTTTTTATTTTGATATTTATAATTTTTACTAGTTTTTGCACCAAATGTTTTATAAAGATTTTCTAACTCGTAATATCCTCGAGTCATCCTTTCATCAAACAATTGATTATCGTGAAGGAGTCCTTCGTAGTCTTTCATTTCTATGGAAGATGTTCCATAGCGCTTTCCTATAAAAAGTAAGGATCCTTGTTGTCCAACAAAGGTGGCTAGGTTTTCATTGAATGTAACATTGTTTTTATCGTACTTAAATGAATGCGTTAGCTCGTGAATAATTAATTCGGCTAATTCACCCTTGCTTTTATTGAGCATGCCCGACAATATAGGGTCTTTTAACCATCCTAATGTAGACCATCCCGATGCTGTTCCTAAATAAACATCATATCCCTCTTTTTTTCTCGAATCAACTTCTTCCTCCGCCATTTCACGATTAAAAAACCCCTTGTAAGTAAAAGTTCCAGCAATCGGGAAGTGCCATTCGTATTCTTGCATACTAAACTCCGGACAGGCACTTACCACATACATCGAGGGTTTGTTTTGTTGGTCGTAATAGGTTGTATAGTTATTGTTGGAAGGAAGTCCTAGCTCTTCTACAGCAAACTTTTTTATATCGGCTATTAGCAAAAGCTTTTCCCTCGTTTCCTTTGGGATGGTTTTGTCGCTAATTAATTCATCAACTTGCTTTGCCTCTAAAATGATTGTAAGTTGTCCTTTAAGCTGCACACAGGCAAAATAAATCAAAGAATAATTCCAGCCACAATAGCCCAAAAAAATAATGAATAATCCAAGAATGATTTTCTTCATTGGTTCAATTAAAAACAATAACGATTAGCTTCACATAAAACTGTGGCTACACGTCTTCTTGCATCTTTGGTATTAAATAGCGAAGGCTTTGTAAATCGTTTGACACCCATTAGTAACATTCGTTGTTCATCACCTTCGCACATAGAATTAATAGCAGTTCTGCCATTAATATTTACACGGTCAATTACGTCACTTATGTAAACGCGCAAAATATCGAGTTCTAGTCTACAAGCATTTTCACCTTTCATTAATACCAATTTTTGCAAACGCAATAAAAGCGATTCTACAACAAAAACATCAATAACCATATCAGCAATGTTCATTAATATTTCTTGTTCTTTTGCTAGCGACATCATGAATTTCTGAACGGCTGTGCCAGCAACCATTAAAATAGATTTTTTTAATTGAGATAATGTTTTTTTCTCTGCACTAAACAATGACTCGTCTTCAGCACCAAAGTCGGGTATCGACATTAATTCTTTTTGTATCGCCATGGCAGGTGACATTAAGTCGAGTTCGCCTTTCATCGCACGCTTCAATAACATATCTACAATCAATAATCGGTTAATCTCATTTGTTCCTTCAAAAATCCGATTTATACGAGAATCACGATAAGAGCGATCCATCGGAAAATCAGCAGAGAATCCATAGCCTCCGAAAATCTGAACACCCTCATCAACTACAAAATCTAGTAATTCAGATCCTGCAACTTTTAAAATTGCACATTCAACAGCGTACTCTTCTGCGGCTCCAAGTAATGCAGAATTCGCATTTTTACCTGATTGTTCTAATTCAATTTCTTTCGCTTCAATTAAATCACTTACTCTGTAAATGGCAGACTCAACAGCAAATGTGCGAATCGCTTGTTCCGCAAGTTTATGTCGTATTGCTCCAAACTTAGCAATCGGTAATTTAAACTGCATTCTCGTATTAGCATATTCCACCGACTGATTAATAACTTGCTTTCCGCCACCTAAAGCTGCTGCAGCTAGTTTCGCACGACCAATATTTAAAATATTAAAAGCAATTAAATGTCCTTTGCCAATTTCTCCTAAAACATTTTCTACTGGAACTTTACAATCACTAAAAAATACTTGTCGCGTAGATGAACCTTTAATGCCCATTTTATGTTCTTCTTCACCTAATGAAATTCCATCGAACGATTTTTCTACAATAAATCCAGTAAACTTATCTCCATCAACCTGAGCAAACACTGTGAATACATCTGCGAATCCCGCATTCGTGATCCACATTTTTTGTCCGTTTAAAATATAGTGTTTACCATCTTCTGATAACACCGCTTTTGTCTTTGCAGCCAATGCATCCGAACCTGAACCGGGCTCGGTCAAGCAATAACTACCTTTCCATTCACCTGTTGCAAGCTTTGATAAATATTTTTCCTTTTGAGCATCATTACCAAAATATAAAATAGGTAATGTTCCAATTCCTGTGTGGGCAGCCATTGCAACCGAAAAAGAATGGCCTGCTCCTAAAACTTCTGTCATTAAAATGGAAGTGATAAAATCCTTACCAAAGCCCCCGTATTGTTCTGGAATGGCTACTCCCAACAATCCCAATTCGCCGGCTTTATCAATTAATGAAGACATAAGCCCTGTTGCCATTGCATCAATTTTATCTAGCTGCGGATTTACATACTGCTGCAAGAATGAATGCGCTGTTTCTGCCATTAATTTATGTTCCTCGTTAAATTCTTCAGGAATAAAATTCGCATTATAATCCGAATCGTTAATTAAAAAAGCTCCGCCTTTTAGGTGCTTATTGATGTTTTCCATGGATGTAATATTTTAAACAAAACTGCAAATTACTGAGATGAATAACAAGGTTTGGTTGTTAGTTTAATGTGATACTTATCAGCATTGTAAATGACGTCTGTTTAGTATTGCCGTACATTCCTTATTTTCGCCCTGTGGAAACGATTATTTCTTCTTCAGTTGAACATGTAAAGGCACTATTAGAACAAGGGCAGTTGGTTGCAATTCCTACAGAAACTGTGTATGGTTTGGCTGCAAATGCCTTGGATAAAACTGCGGTGATTGAAATTTTCAATGCTAAACAGCGGCCGTCTTTTGATCCGTTAATTGTGCATATTGGAAATAAATCGGACGTAGTATTATATGCCCGATTTATACCAGCGAATGCTCAAAAGTTAATGGATGCTTTTTGGCCAGGACCATTAACAGTGGTCTTGCCAAAGAAAGAAATTGTTCCTGATGAAGTGACTTCTGGCTTAGACACTGTTGGAATTCGAATGCCGAATCATGCACTGACTTTGCAATTACTTCAACAACTCAATTTTCCTCTAGCTGCTCCGAGTGCCAATCCTTTCGGATATATTAGTCCTACAACTCCACAACATGTTTTTGCTCAATTGAAAAATAAAATTCCGATGATATTAGATGGTGGTTCATGTGAAGTTGGGGTTGAAAGTACCATTGTTGGATTTGAAGGTGAGCTGCCAATTGTTTATCGTTTAGGTGGACTAACGCTTGAGGATATACGCAATGTATGTGGTGAAATAAAAGTTGAGATTAATTCTTCCTCTGACCCCAAAGCTCCGGGAATGTTAAAGAGTCATTATGCTCCACAAAAACCATTATATATTTTAAATAATGGCGCAAGTGATTTTCTTTCTAATAATTCGACTGCTATTATTGTTTTCGGTGCTTTCAATGCTAAAGGCAATGAGCAGGTTTTTAATTTGTCTATTAATGCTAATTATAAAGAAGCCGCAGCAAATCTATTTTCTTTTCTTCGGATGTTGGATGCTGATTCAAGTATAAACAAGATATACGCTCTTTTATTACCCGAAGTTGATTTAGGTTTAGCTATTAATGATCGTTTAAAGCGAGCTGCTTTTAAAGGTTGAACCAATATAAATTCTAAAAAAATGAATGTTTTAAAACTAAACGTTTGTAAACGGCTATTCTGATTTTTAATTGGTTTATTTGTTCCTGCAATAGAAGTTCATTTTTCAATGGCTTCTTATAAATAATTTTTTTACGTTATGGATAAACGATTTCAAGATGTAGTTCGTTTAATTAAAGATGCACGTTTTAATGCTATTAAAGCTGTCAATACAGAAATGATTAATCTGTATTGGAGAATTGGTGAACATATTAGCAATAAAATTCAAAAATCGGAATGGGGCGATGGGATAGTGATGGAATTAGCCAATTATATTCAAAAAAACGAACCTGATTTTAATGGATTTTCTGATAAGAATCTTTGGAGGATGAAGCAGTTTTATGAATCCTACAAAGATCAACCAAAACTCTCACCACTGGTGAGAGAAATTAGTTGGACGCACAATTTGGCAATAATTTCACGGTGCAAGGCCATTGAGGAAAGAGAGTTTTATATTAAGTTATCAATACAAGAAAACTATAGTAAACGTGACTTAGAACGACAAATTTCTGCTAGTCTATTTGAACGGACAATGATTGGAAATTCAAAACTCTCACCACTGGTGAGAGTAATTCAAAATGACATAACAAATACCTTTAAAGATAGTTATGTGTTCGAGTTTTTAAATCTGCCACACTTGCATAATGAAAAGGATCTTCAAACAGGAATAATAAAACAAATGAAAAGTGTAATGCTTGAATTTGGGAAAGATTTTTTATTCGTTGCAGAACAATATAAACTGCAAGTTGGCAAGAGTGATTTTTTTATTGATTTGCTTTTTTATCATCGGACTTTGCATTGTCTTATTGCCATCGAATTGAAGTCTGATAAATTTAAACCGGAGCATATCGGACAAATGAATTTTTATTTGGAAGCATTGGATCGTGATGTTCGAAAATCAAAAGAAAATCCGAGTATCGGTATTTTACTTTGTAAAGATAAGGATCACGAAGTAGTCGAATACGCATTAAGTAGAAGCTTGTCGCCAACTATGGTAGCTGAGTATAAAACTCAATTACCGAGTAAAAGGGTTTTGCAAAAGAAATTACAAGGCGTTTTTAACGATAAGAGTATTAAAAAAACAAATAACAAGAGTATCAAAAACACAAATAACAAGAGTATCAAAAACACAAATAACAAGATTATCAAAAACACAAATAACAAGAGTATCAAAAACACAAATAACAAGAGTATCAAAAAAACAAATAATATGAGTATCAAAAAAACAAATATAAAGAGTATCAAAAAAACAAATAAAACAATACCGTTAAAAAATAAACGTTTGTAAACGGCTATTCTGATTTTTTGATTATTTATTTGCAGGATGAAATCCAAAATTAAAGTAATGGTTCGTCCTGGATGCATTCGTTCACGACGTGTTCGGTTATTATATTTTAGATATAACGAGAATTTAATAACAAAAATAAAATTGAAATTCAAAGCGCAATGGTGCGCCGAATTAAAATGCTGGTTGATAGATAATCAAGAAGGATTTATCCAAGAATTAAAATTATGGAATGAGATTGTAGTTTTTGAATCAAAACATATTTATGAAAACAATACTGCTATTTTGAACTATAAAAATTATTACAAACCGTTTCGAGTAAGATGGATTAATAATTCGAAAGCCATTAGATAGAATAGTTAGATCGCTTGATATGCTAGCATTAATTAACGAAAAAAATTTTGGAAGTAATTTCAAAAACTTCACTATTCATACTTGCCGCTTTATCGTATATGTGTTAAATACAGTAAGATGTAGGATCAAAGTAGCAGGAATAATATGTTATTAATAAGCTTTAAAAACCTTTATAAAACAGATTATAGTAGAACCAATTAAACAGGGCATTCGTTTTTTAAACTATTTTCGTAACATCGGTAAATTCGTATAACAACCTAATCACCTTAGTAAATGAAAATATCTGCCACATCATCACTGGTATTAAATTGGTCGGATCGCAACCTATGGCAAAGTCAGGAAACTTTGGACTATAACGCGCAGCTTGATTTAACTGAAGGAGAACCGCTTTTTAAGTTATTCAGTGAAGAAGAAACCTTTATGCACATGCAGGCTGTTTCAGGAAGAAAATATTTCATGAAAAAGAAAGTTTCTGGCTTCTTACAAGAGTTAAGTAAAGAAGAAAAATCGGGACAGGTAATTATTCTTGCTGCAGGTTTAGCTCCTCTTTCAGTTGAAATAGCTTCTCTTTTTCCTACTTGTCGGGTATTTGACGTAGATAAATACTTAATGGATGATAAGAAAGAATTAATAAATGGGAACCCATCAAACATAGAATTTATTGGTTGTGATATAACGGATTTAGATTTACTAAGTAGCAAATTATTGACTCATAATTTCAAAATGGATAATCCTTCTATTGCTGTGATGGAAGGTATTATTTATTACATTCCAAAGGAAAGTTTGAAAAATATTTTACATTTCCTGAAGAAAAATAATTTTGCTTTTGTAGGCGATTTTTGCCTTAAGCCTGAATTAGTGAATGAAAAAACGCAATTCTATTTAACTGATGTTTTTAGAAAAATAAAGGATGAGGTTCAACTCGATTTTATTAATTTTTATTCTGTAGAAGAAATCACCGATTTTTTAAAAGAAGCTGGATACGAAAATGTAAGCGTTTTAAATATGCAACAAATTCAAGAAGAAAGAGTCGGAGATAAAAATCCGTTTTTAGACAATAACAGTTGCTGGGTTATGAATATCTATGCAGAATAATAAGTTAGTGCATCAATAATAATTAAACCAGCTTGTAGCAAATGCTTAGCAATGCAGGCACGAACAAGAAATCTGATTTGTGAGTAAATAATTATAAAAGCAAGCCCTTAGAAATGCCTATTAAAAGAGATATGTCGCTTCGCTGATTTTCATTTCTTTTTCTTAAGACGTCCTTATATCAATTGAGCGCAGTAAAAGTTAAGCTCCTTATATTACAAAATATTGCATAACAATTGTTCTAATCGCTTTTTGTTAAAAATATATTTAGTAATATTGAAAAAAATATGAATGCCAGAAGACCCTAAAAGGTTTCTTTTGTTATTTTTTGTAAAAACTAGATTATTAATAAAATGAAATTAACTAAATTGTTTATTGCATTACAATTGATTGTTGTTATGTGCAGTTGTAATACAAATGAAAAATCAACTCAGTCGGCTGAAGTAAATGAAGTGGAAATTGATTTAAGTTTGGAAAAACTTGCACCGGATGTGTTTAATTTAAAATTCGATTCCTTAGGCCTTCGTTGTTATGAAGTCATTTGCAAATCAGGTGATTCTATACCTATGCATAAATTCCCTGAAAATGTATTATATGTCATTGAGCCGGGTATTGTTGAATACACTTTGGAAGATGGTAGTAAAGTTATTTCTGAATTTAAAAAAGGTCAGGCTTACATAAGAAACGCCGGAAATGCTATTTCAAAAAACATAGGTGCTACCAATCTAAAAGGTATTCTTTTTCATATACTTCGTCCTAATGAAATTGATATGACTTATGAAAGTTCAAAAGATGCAGCATTAGTTGAGCCTTCGATTTATCAAGTATTAGCCGACACTAATAATATTAGAGTTGTTATTGCAACTTATAAAGCAGGGCAGATATCTAAACTTCATCGTCATCCTGATTATATTTCATATGTTTTAGAAGGTGGTAAAACAGAAATAATTGAAAAAGATGGCAGCAAAATAAATGGTGAGTTAATTAAGGGTACAAGTGGTGTTTTTAAAGGAAGTGAACATGTATTTAAAAATAACGATACTGTTGCGTGGAAAGTGCTAATGGTAGAGGTCAACAGAAAATCAGCTAATCAATAAGAAAGATTTAATTTCTTGCTTGTAATTAAAATATTAATCGTTAGCAGATCACAATGTAAAGTTGATTTTTTACTAATAGCTTTTCTTTCCAGCTTTAACTAAAATCAAGGATTTCTTAGTTAAATGAATCCTTAAACCATTTATTACGTCCAACAATAGCGTATTGATTTATTTTCTAATTTCTCAAATATTACTTTTAATCATTTTTGGTTTGGGGAGTGGCTGTAGATTTCAATAGTAACGTTGAAATCAGAAAAACAGCAGTATGGCGGGTAATAAAATTTCACTTCATCGAATCATAAAGGCAAGTCTGGAAAAAGTATACAAAGCATTTGTAGATGCAACTCATTGGCTTTGTGGATGCCTCCCAATGGATTTATTGGCGAGGTGCATGAAATGGATTTTAAGGTAGGCGGACATTATAAAATGTCGTTTACCAATTTTACAACAGGCAATAGTCATTCTTTTGGTGGCGAGTACCTGGAAATCACTCCCAAAGAGCTTTTAGTGTATACCGATGCATTGGATGATCCTAATTTACCAGGACAAATAAACACGAGAATCGAATTTCGTAAAGTAGTATGTGGTACCGAGCTTATAGTATCCCAAGAGGGAATACCTGATGTTATTCCTGTTGAAATGTGTTATTTAGTCTGGCAAGAATCATTAGATAAGCTAAATTGCTTGGTAGAGCCTAATGTCCCTGATGCTTAGCTATTTAAAGTATTAAAATAATATTTTAACCTGCTAAACATGGTTTTGTTGGCCTGTTTTCGTGTAAATATTTGAAATTCATAATATTTATTCGAATAAAATTAGAAAAGATGTTTAATTAAGTGTATATTTGCAGTTCAATAAATTAAAATTATCAAAAAATGAAAAATGGAGTAGTAAAATTCTTTAATTCAACAAAAGGATTTGGTTTTATTAAAGACGCAGAAACTGGAGAAGAAATCTTTGTACACGTAAGTGGTTTAAAAGATGACATCCGTGAAAATGACAATGTGACTTTTGATGTCGAGAACGGTAAAAAAGGTTTAAATGCGGTTAACGTAAAGTTAGCGTAATTTAATTCTTTAATAAACATGAGCCCATCCTGGTAATAACCGGGATGGGCTTTTTATTTATTATCAAATCAAGTGGGTAAAGAAATAAATCAGAAAAACATTAATTGATTTTTTACAAGGGTGCTTAAACAACAAGTTTTACATTCACAGCATAAAAGCCACGGTCTCCTTTTTCAATATCAAATGTTACTTTATTTCCTTGTTTAATCGGTGTGCTTAGTGCCGAAGAATGAACAAAAATGCTATCATTACTATTCGAGTCTTTGATAAATCCATACCCCTTGGCTTCATCAAATGAAAATACAGTACCTGTTTTAATTTCTAATTCTTCATTTGCCGTTTGGCGGGTAACTGAAATTTCAATACTATCTAGATCAACAGGGATTCGTTGTGGAACAGGGGTCGAAGAAATTCTTCCAAATTCATCTACATAGGCAATCATTTCATCAAATGTTTTTGACTTTGTGTTTTTGCGGTCTGCTTTTTTCTCTAGTTTTTCCTTTCGTTCTTTTTGTTTTCGCTTTTCTCTATCTTTCTTAGTAGATGTGCTGCTGGATTTGGCCATTAATATTTTTTTTGCAAGGTACGCAGTTAATTTTTCATATTTATTAAAAAATGAAATCTTATTTTCAAAAGCAGTTATTATTATTAAAAAAGCATCTTTTATTTAGTTGAATTGAAAATAAATCAACATTCCCGCCGCAACACTCATAATTAATAAAGCTGAAAATCCAATTATGTTGGTTTTTCTGTCATTCACAAATTTACCCATAACACTTTTATTGTTCGAGATATGTAAGATGATTCCGATTAAAACGGGAGCTGTTATTCCATATAAAATAGCAGTGTAAATTAATGCTTTGATAGGAGAGAGTCCAATATAATTAATGGACAATCCCACCAATAAAGAAATAGCAATGATGACATAAAATCCTTTCGCTTCGTGAAATTTTTTATCTAACCCTTGTTTCCATCCAAATGTCTCCGTAAAAATATACGACAATGATCCGCTTAATACGGGAATTGCAATTAGACCTGTGCCAATCACTCCAATAGCAAATAATAAATAGGCCATATCACCAGCCAATGGTTTTAATGCCAATGCGGCTTGTTCAACAGTATCTATTTGTGTGACTCCTGCAGGAAACAAAACACTGCCCGTTGTTAGAATAATAAAATACATTACCAATCCAGATATTGCCATTCCAAAATCAACATCGTTTTTCATTTCATGAATAATTTTCTTGTTCACGATTAAATGTTTTTTTCGTGATTTCATTTCTTCTACTTCAACCGAAGCCTGCCAGAAAAATAAATAGGGAGAGATAGTTGTTCCAAGTATTCCCACTAAAACCATCAGATATGCTTTGCTCCACTCGAAAGAAGGAATAAACGTTGCTTTAATGATTTCTAATATATCTTGTTTGTACAGGAATGGAACAATGAAATAAACCAACATCA
>CALQOD010000060.1 GCA_943332105.1 Chitinophaga pinensis
ACAACACCAGGAAGTATAAGTGTAACGGTAGGGACATCCCCAACATCCCCAACAATAACAGGATCGGCGGCTGTATGTTTAAATCAGACGAGTGTAGTCTATAGTGTAACAGCACAAGCAGGTGCAACTTATACATGGACAGCTCCAACAGGTGTAACAATCACAGCAGGCCAAGGAACAAATAGTATCACAACAACCTGGGGTGCAACAGCAGTATCAGGCAATTTGTACGTATCGGTTACAAATACATGTGGCACAACACCAGGAAGTATAAGTGTAACGGTAGGGACATCCCCAACGACACCGACAATAACAGGATCAACGGCTGTATGTTTAAATCAGACGGGTGTAGTCTATAGTGTAACAGCACAAGCAGGTGCAACTTATACATGGACAGTACCAACAGGAGTAACTATCACAGCAGGCCAAGGAACAAATAGTATCACAACAACCTGGGGTGCAACAGCCGTATCAGGCAATTTGTACGTATCGGTTACAAATACATGTGGTACAACACCAGGAAGTATAAGTGTAACGGTAGGGACATCCCCAACATCCCCAACAATAACAGGATCGGCGGCTGTATGTTTAAATCAGACGGGTGTAGTTTATAGTGTAACAGCACAAGCAGGTACAACTTATACATGGACGGTACCAACAGGAGTAACAATCACAGCTGGACAAGGAACCAATAGTATCACAACAACCTGGACTTCAACAGCAGTTGCTGGTGCTGGTTATGTGTCAGTCGCGCTAGCTAATTCATGTGGCTCGGCAAGTGGCCAATTAGCTGTAGTAATTTCTGCAGCAACTACGTTAAGTTCAATTACGGGAAATACTTCAATTTGTTTGCCTCAAAATCAACTTATATATTCTGTCACTAATCAAACAGGAGTGACTTACACATGGACGGTTCCATCAGGCGTAACAATATTATCAGGTCAGGGAACAAATCAGATCATTACCTCTTGGTCAACTGCTGCTGTAAGTGGTAATATCTCTGTTGTTGCTTCTGGGATATGTAATAATGCATCATCTTCTTTACCCGTTGTAGTATCTTCAGGAGTTTTAGCGGTAGGGGCAATTACAGGTAATACATCGAATTGTAAAAACACAACAGGAATTGTTTATTCAATATCAGCAATAACAGGTGCTACATATACATGGTCTGTTCCAGTTGGCGTTACTATTACTGCCGGACAAGGAACAGCTTCAATCACTACAAGTTGGACAGCAACTGCTGTTGCAGGTAATGTAAGCGTTACAGCGAACACAACTTGTTCATCAGGAAGTTCAAACTTGGCTGTAGGAATAAGTTCTGGATTAGTTGTAGGAGCTATATCAGGCAATTCACCAATTTGTCGACCAGCAACAGGAGTTGTTTATTCGGTAGTTGCTCAGGTGGGTGTTACTTATGTTTGGACAGTTCCGACAGGAGTTACTGTTACAGCTGGCGCAGGAACAAGTTCTATTACAACTACATGGTCATCAACATCTGTTACAGGATCTATTAAAGTGGTTGGTACGTCCGCTTGCGGAAAAGATTCAACAACAAGAACAATAACAGTAAGAACGGCTGTGCCTACACAACCAGTTGCTGTTACAGGCGCTACAACAGCATGTATAGGCGACGCACTTAAGTATAGCATTACTAAGCTCGCTACAGCCGACTACTATGTTTGGACACCTAAAACAGGAATGCTTGTGAACGGGTCTGCAACAGCTTTAACAACAACAGATACTGCTGTCACAGTTACTTTTACGACAGGATTTGTTGGTGATACTTTAAAGGTTAATGGTGGTAACTGTAAAGGCTTAAGTACTGTTCGTACGAAAGTGATTACTAAAAATACTGCGGCACCTACAACACCTGGAACGCTAACAGGACAAACTACTGGTGTCTGCGGTGGTGTATATACATATTCCTTCGCAACAGCAGTAACAAATGCTACATCTTATACATGGAGAACCAAAAATGGAACAGCATTATTGAATGGGCAAGCAGCAACTTCAATCACATTGGCGGCGCCTAACCAATCGTTAACAATAACTTACCCTGCGAGCTTTGTAACAGATACATTATTTGTTAAATCAAACAATGGTTGTGGGTCAAGTGCTGAAAGGGCTGTGTTGATCACAGCTAAACCTGCAACACCAGGAACAATTACTACTCCTACAACATTATGTATTGGAACTACATTAACTCAAGTGTTTTCTATTGCTGCCGTTACAGGTGCAACTTCTTATACATGGACATATCCTGCTACTGGAACTACTTATGTAAGCGGACAGGGAACAACAAGTCTTAATTTAAGATTTACCGCTACTGGTGCAAAATCTATCACTGTTAAAGCAAGTAATGCATGCGGGATAAGTTCAGCTAAGTCTGTTTCGGTATCTCCAACGGCAGCTTGTCCTACAGCTCGAGATGGAAGTGCATATGACTTATCTGGAATTGTTGTGTATCCAAATCCTACTCGTGGTAATATCACGGTTGCATTTATTTCTAACGATAATAGTGACTATGATTTAGTAGTGTTAGATATGTCTGGTAGAGTTGTAGAGAAACAGAATGTAAGTTCTTTAGAAGGGTATAATCAAAAAGAATTAAATCTTGAATCTCTTGTAAAAGGAACCTATATAATATCGCTAAAAGGAGCTGGTTTGGTTACGCAAACAAGATTAATTATCGAATAAAAATTTTGAATTATCAGTTAAGGGACTTTCAATTGAAGGTCCCTTTTTTATTTACTTGAAAGTATTCGAATTCGAAGAGGAATATCCTTATTTTTGTGGTATGAATTCAATGATGTTGGACAAAGAAAAACTAGTTTCGAAAGAGCTTTTGCTAAAGGCATTTAGGCTTATGACTACCGCTAAAGAAATGACGGTATTGTACGAAGAAAGAGCATCTTTTTCAGCTAAATATGTACATGCTACTTCTAGAGGCCATGAAGCAATTCAGTTGGCTGTTGGACTTCAACTTAAGGCACAAGATTACCTTAGTGCCTATTATCGTGACGACAGCATGCTATTGGGTATCGGTATCGAGCCATTTGAATTGATGCTTCAGTTAATGGCAAAGAGAGATGATCCTTTTAGTGGGGGAAGAACATATTATTGTCACCCTAGTTTGAAGCGCGAAGGAATGCCTAAAATTCCACATCAAAGCTCAGCAACAGGGATGCAGGCTATTCCAACAACTGGTGTTGCAATGGGAATTCAATATTTGCAAAAGCAAGGTTTGCAAGATGCAAATATTACTGAAAATCCTTTGGTAGTTTGTTCTTTAGGAGACGCCTCGGTAACTGAAGGAGAAGTAGCAGAAGCTTTTCAAATGGCCGCTCTAAAGCAGTTTCCAATTGTATATATCGTTCAAGACAATGATTGGGACATTTCGGCTACGTCAGAAGAAACAAGAGCAATGAATGCTTATGAATACATCAAAGGATTTAAAGGTATTGAAGCAGTAACTATTGATGGTACTGATTTTATCGAGTGTTACAAAGTAATTAATAATATTTTTGCAAGTATTCGGAAGGAGTCTAAGCCTTGGCTTGTTCATGCGAAAGTTCCGCTGTTAAATCATCATACTTCAGGTGTTCGTAAGGAATGGTATCGTGATGATTTGGAAGAAAGTGCAAAGAGAGATCCACTACCAAAACTCAGAAACCAATTATTGGAATTAGGAATTGATGAAATAGAATTATTTTCTATTGAAGAAGAAGTGACAAAAAAAGTATTGGCTGATTTTGAAAATGCAAAGGCGGCTGAAGATCCTCGTCCTGAAGATTTGTTTACTCACGATTATGCACCTACGCCAATAACTGAAGAAGCAGGAATAAGAGCACCGGAAGGAGGAGAAGCAAAAGTGATGGTTGATTGCGCCTTGTTTGCAATTCAAGAGTTAATGGAGAAGCATCCTGAGTGCCTATTATACGGGCAGGATGTGGGCGGAAGGTTAGGGGGTGTATTTAGAGAAGCTGCAACATTGGCGCAGAAATTTGGTGATAATAGAGTTTTTAATACTCCAATTCAAGAAGCATTTATTATAGGTAGTACCGTTGGTATGAGTGCAACAGGTTGTAAGCCAATTGTTGAAGTTCAGTTCGCTGATTATATCTGGCCAGGCTTAAATCAGTTATTCACTGAAGTTAGTCGCTCGTGTTATTTAAGCAATGGTAAATGGCCTGTAAGTGCGATCATTCGCGTTCCAATCGGTGCTTATGGAAGTGGAGGACCCTATCATTCTTCGAGTGTAGAAAGTGTGTTGGCTAATATTCGTGGAATTAAAATTTGTTATCCTTCAACAGGTGCTGATTTAAAAGGATTGATGAAAGCCGCTTACTATGACCCAAATCCAGTAGTAATGCTAGAGCATAAAGGTCTTTACTGGTCGAAGATAAAAGGAACGGAAGAAGCAAAAACAATTGAGCCATCTGAAGACTATATTTTACCACTCGGTAAGGCACGAATGGTTCAGGAGGTTGAGGCAAATAATTCAACGGATACGCTTACCGTTATAACCTACGGCATGGGCGTTTACTGGGCTAAAAATGCGGCTAAAGATTTCGAAGGGCAGGTAGAAATTGTTGACTTAAGAACATTGGCTCCGCTGGATGAAGAAGCAGTTTTCAATTCCGTTAAGAAACATAACAAGTGTATCGTATTGACGGAAGAGCCTTATAATAATTCGTTTGCTCAAGCACTCGCAGGAAGAATTTCTCAAAATTGTTTCATGCATCTCGATGCTCCAGTTGTAGTGATTGGATCTGAAAATCTACCAGCCATACCACTAAACAGTACATTGGAGCATGCCATGCTTCCTAATGCAGAAAAAGTAAAAATTAAAATTGCTGAGTTGTTAAAATACTAATACCATGTTCAGATTAAAACTACCAACTGATCCTCGTTGGGTAAACATAGTAGAAAAGAACATTGAAGAGATCTTGACTGATCATGCTTATTGTGAGCAAAAGGCAGCTACCAATGCAATTACTATTATTGTAAAATTTCCGGAAAGGACAGAATTAGTGAACGCTATGCTCGAATTGGCTCAGGAAGAACTTAGTCATTTTAAGCAGGTGCACGATAAGTTGACAGAAAGGGGGTTTGTATTAGGTCGCGAGCGCAAAGACGAATACGTGAACTTGCTTTATGAATTCCAGCGTAAGGGAACCTCAAGAGAAATACATCTTATAGATCGCCTACTATTTGGAGCTATGATTGAAGCAAGAAGCTGTGAGCGATTTAAAGTGCTTTCAGAAAACATTAGTGATGCGGACCTTCAACAATTCTACAAGATGCTGATGATTAGTGAAGCAAATCATTACACGATGTTTATCGGTTTTGCCAGAAAATATGCAGAAGAGGTAAATGTTGATGATCGTTGGCAACAGTGGCTCGACTACGAAGGAGAAATTATTAAAGGATTTGGATTGAAAGAAACGATACATGGATAAATTACTCAATAAAATTTTAATCGGTCGCTACAGAACTTTAGCAGGGTTTTTAAAAATATTTATTTTTATTTCTTTAATAACGAGAATCGTTCTTACTGCTAAATCATATCAAAATGTAAGTTTTAATCCTTTAGATTTTATACTTTCTTTTGCATCAGGATTTTTCTTTGATTTAATTGCTTTTTGTTATTACGCATTACCAATTGCAATTATTATTTTCTTGGTTCCGTCTGCAGTTGCAAGGAGTAAATTTTATAAGGGACTTTGTTGGTTCTTTTACGGATTAACCATTTTTATCTGGATATTTAATGCCTTTGCTGAGTATTTTTTCTGGGATGAATTTGAAGTACGTTTTAATTTTATTGCTGTAGATTATTTGGTTTACACCAATGAGGTTATTGGAAATATTATAGAATCGTATTCTATAGTAAGCTTAATTACAATTGTTGCCAGTGTAACATCGGTGGCGTTATTTTGGCTCGTAAAGCGTAACTACGTTTCAGATTCTTTAAACGCAGATACTACGTATTTAAGTCGTTTGAAGAGTCTAATCCTTATTTCAATAATGCCGCTATTTGCAATATTATTTGTAAATATTAACTGGAGTCGTATCAGTAATAATTCATATAACAATGAGCTCGCAAAAAATGGATTTTATAGTCTGTTCGAAGCTTATAAAAACAATCAGTTAGATTATGATCGTTTTTATTATACCATAGATGATAAAAGTGCTATTGACAATGTGAAAGCGTTGATGAAGGATTCTTTTATCTCTTATAATAACAACAATTTAATTTATTCTTGTAAAAACAGTGGAGAAGAAAAGCGCTGTAATGTAATGTTCATCACTGTAGAAAGTTTAAGTGGTGAGTATCTTGAATACATCGATCCGGGTGATGGTTATGAGATGCCATTTTTAAATCAGTTAGTCAAGAAAGGATTGTTTTTTACTAATCTTTATGCAAACGGAACACGTACTGTTCGAGGTTTAGAAGCTTTGAATTTAAGTATTCCTCCAACTCCGGGTACTAGTGTAGTTAGACGTCCAAATAATAATAATTTATTTTCATCAGGATGGCTATTTCATCAAAAGGGATACGACAATAAATTTATTTATGGTGGCTTCGGATACTTCGATAATATGAATACTTTTTTCAGTGGAAATTATTTTCAAATTGTTGATAGAAGTAATTACAGCGAAGAAGAAATTAGTTTTGCTAATGTGTGGGGTACTTGCGATGAGGATTCTTATGCTAGAGCAATGAAAGAAGCAGATCAAAGTTATAAAGCAGGTAAGCCGTTTTTTAATTTCATTCTAACTACTTCCAATCATAAACCTTATACATTCCCCGAGGTTGGATTAAAGTTAAATAAGAATAGGAGTGGAGGAGTGCGTTACACCGATTATGCGCTGCAAAAGTTTTTTGAAGAAGCACCTAAGCATGCTTGGTTTAAGAATACACTCTTCGTAATTATCGGCGATCATTGTGGTAGTAGTGCAGGAAAATCAGAAATGCCAATTTTGAAATATCAGATTCCTTGTTTAATCTATGCTCCCGAATTAATTAAACCAATGCAAGTAGATAAATTATGTAGTCAGGTCGATGTGATTCCTACATTAGCTGGGATAATGAACTGGAACTATGAATCTACATTCTTCGGTAAAAACATTTTAACTATGAGTCCTTCTGATGAGCGAGCTTTTATTGGCACTTATCAGAAGCTTGGTTATATTAAAGGAAATAAATTGATGGTGCTATCGCCTCAAAAGAAATTTGCTCAATATAGCTTTGATCGTTACAGCGGTGATATGAAAGAAGTAAAGGTGGAGGAGCAATTTAAAACGGATGCAGTTTCAATTTATCAAACAGCCGAGCATATGTTTGTAAATGGATTGAATAAAGTTGATAGCTTGAAAAAGCAAACAAAATAATTTTCAATTTTAAAACCAACTACCTTTTTAATTTTAATTGTCGAGTTTCTGATAAATCGAGTTCTGACTCTTGAATTCTGGTACAATCTCTTTCATCTTTCGAACAATTTGTTCGTTATCCTGCGCTCCAAAAAGGGAAATTAAATCAGCAATATCTTTACTTATTGATTCGAAGTTATACTTCTTCACCTTAGCAATCATAATCTTTTTATGATGCGTTGGAAGTGTGTTTTCTTCATTCGCTAATAGCTCTTCGTACAGCTTCTCTCCTGGTCTTAATCCGGTATAAACAATCTGTATATCCTTGCCTAATTCTAATCCACTCAACCGAATCATCTTCTTAGCTAGCTCTGCTATGTTCACCGATTCACCCATGTCGAAAATAAATATTTCACCACCAGCACCCATAGCGCCTGCTTCAAGTACAAGCTGACATGCTTCAGGGATAGTCATGAAATAACGAGTTACATGTGGGTCTGTTACTGTTATGGGTTGCCCTAATTCTATTTGCTTTTTAAATCGCGGTATCACGCTTCCGTTAGAGCCTAGTACATTACCAAAACGGGTAGTTATAAAACGTGTATGTTCGTTGTTGTCGTTTAACGACTGACAATAAATCTCAGCGATACGCTTTGTTGCTCCCATGATATTGGTAGGATTAACCGCTTTATCAGTGCTAATCATTACAAACTTCGGAACTTTAAAACTTACAGCAAGGTCAGCGAGATTGCATGTGCCCATTACATTGTTTAAAATCGATTCGCTCGGATTGTTTTCCATCACAGGTACATGCTTGTAAGCGGCTGCATGATAAACGATATTGGGCTTAAATGTGTTGAATACGTTATGCATTCTGTCTTTATTTCTGATATCGCCAATTACTGTTTCTGTCCTGCAATTATTATCTGTATTAAGATCATTAACTTCTAATTCTAAATCATATAATGCCGATTCAGACATATCAAGCATAACTAATAACTTAGGTTTAAATGGAATTATCTGCCGAACGATTTCACTTCCTATTGAACCAGCAGCACCCGTAACCAATACTACTTTGCCTGTAAGTTCTTTCTGAATTTTATTCAGGTCAAGTTGAATAGAATCTCTCCCTAGTAAGTCTTCTATTTTAAGCTTTTTAATTTGCTTAAAGCTCAACTCTCCGTTAATCCAAGAATGTACAGGCGGCACATTTAAAATACGTGTATTGTATTTTAAGCAAGTATCTACAATCTGTTCTTTCCTTTGTGTTGTGATGTTTTGAATTGATATGATTAAATGCTTAACATCATTATTTTGCTGTAAATTCTCTAATTGAGAACTATTATAAATTTCAACACCTTCTATTTTCTTTCCTGATTTTTTAGAGTCATCATCAACAAATGCAACTACTTTATAACGCGTACCCCTGTCGCGATCTAACGTTCGCTTAGTAATAATTCCTGCATCGCCTGCGCCATAAATAATAACGCCTGCTTTGTCCTTTGATGGATTTTTTAATTCACTGTAAATAACCTTTACCGACAAACGTCCGATAATCATTAAGAAAACCGTAACAAGAAATTCAATAGCAATAATTGAGAAGGGGACTAGATAAAATAAATTTAAGGAATGACGAATCAGATTACTAATAAGCATAATTCCTGATCCAGCTGCTAATGTTAAAACAATTCGAAATGCATCCTTCGTTCCTGTATAGCGAATAATCCCCGTATACGTCTTGGCAATTAAAAATGACGAAAATCGCACAATCAAAACAAAAGCAAATACAAAACTGAATGTATTTATTTCTTTAAGTGGTATATTAAAATTGAACCGTAATTGATAGGCTACAAACAAGGAGAATATACATAGCAGTAAATCCCCAAGCAGAATAACTACTCGTGGCAGGTTGATGTCTAGAAGCTTCTTCAAGTATCGGTTTGTTAGACTGTAAAAATAGTCATATTTCGCTCTTATAACCAAATGGTGTTTGTCGAGCGACATTCATTAAAAATTATATCTTTGCTCAAAATAAAAATAATGGCTGTTTCACTTGTTACCGGAGGGGCTGGATTTATTGGAGCCCATGTTACCAACGAATTAATTATAATGGGGCATACTGTTGTTGTATTGGATGATTTAAGTGGTGGATTTATTGACAATGTCAATCCGAAAGCTGTTTTTGTTGAGGGGTCGGTTACTGATCATCAATTGCTAGAAGATTTATTTAATCAGTATAAGTTTGATTATGTTTATCATTTAGCGGCCTATGCTGCTGAAGGACTAAGTCATTTCATCAAGCGTTTTAATTACAACAATAACCTTATTGGCAGTATTAACTTAATCAATGAGGCTGTGAAGCATAAAATAAAATGTTTTGTTTTTACTTCTTCAATAGCTGTTTATGGTAAAGGACAATTACCTATGAAGGAGTCAACGGTGCCAATGCCTGAAGATCCTTATGGTATTTCTAAGTTTGCTGTAGAATTAGATTTACAATGTACTCATGAAATGTTCGGATTAAACTATGTTATTTTCCGTCCGCATAATGTGTATGGTGAGTATCAGAATTTAGGTGATAAATATCGTAATGTAGTTGGTATTTTTATGAATCAACTTATGCAATCTTTACCACTGACAATTTTCGGAGATGGCTCACAAACTCGTGCGTTTAGTTATATTGGTGATGTGGCGCCATATATTGCTAAATGTGTAGATGTTCCTGCTTCTTATAATCAGGTGTTTAACATTGGAGCAGATAAAGAATTTACTGTTAATGAACTCGCAACTACTGTTTCAGAAGTAATGGGGTTAACGTCTGATATTCGTTACCTTGACGCTCGTAACGAAGTGCAGCATGCATATGCTGATCATGAAAAAGCGCATAGGGCATTTAATATTACATCCAATTATTCACTAAATGACGGCTTAGCAAAAATGGCTGAATGGGCTAAAACTGCTGGAAGTAGAAAAAGTCAAAAATTCGATAATATCGAAATTACAGAAAAGCTTCCTAAAATCTGGTTAGAAGATTAATTAGATTAAAGTGAAAAAAGTTCTAATTGTTACAGCCCATCGATTAAATCGTGCACCGAATCAACGGTTCCGTTTTGAGCAATATCTTGATTTTTTAAAATCAAATGGGTTTGAATGTGAAGTGTCTTTCTTACTCGATGAAAAAGCAGATGCGGTTTTTTATAAACCCGGTCATTTATTAAGTAAGCTAATAATTCTATTAAAGTCAGTATTCATCCGTTGGAAGGATGTACAACGAGCAAAGCAATTCGACTTGATTTTTATTTGTCGGGAAGCATTCCTTACAGGTACCACTTTCTTCGAAAAGAAATTGTCTTCTGCAGGTGTTCCCGTTATTTATGATTTTGATGACGCTATTTGGCATTTTGATGTATCAGAAGCCAATAAAAAATTCGGGTGGTTAAAGAATCCAGAAAAGACATCTAAAATAATTGCTATGGCCGATTTGATTTTTGCGGGTAATCCATACTTGTCAAATTATGCTTCGCAGTTTAATAAAAATGTTACAATTATTCCTACTACAATCGACCTGAACGATTATCAGCAGGTTCCTTATAAAAATCCGGATGTTATATGCATTGGTTGGTCAGGGTCTATTACCACTATTCGCCACTTTGAAATGGCAGTTCCTTTTTTGAAAGTTATTAAGGCAAAGTACGGCGATAAAATCAAAATCAAAGTCATTGGTGATGCTTCTTACCGCAACGATGAATTATCAATTGAAGGTATTCCTTGGAGGAAGGAAACCGAGTTAGCAGAATTGTCGGAGATTGATATTGGAATAATGCCTTTGCCTAATGATGAATGGGCGAAAGGTAAATGCGGCTTAAAAGGATTGCAATACATGGCGCTTGGTATGGCAACAATTATGTCGCCGGTAGGAGTTAATTCAGAGATTATTCAGGATGGGGAAAATGGTATGCTCGCTACAGAAGTTCTTGAGTGGGTTGAGAAAATAAGTGCGCTTATCGATAACGATATATTAAGAGAAAAGTGTGCTCTAAATGGAAGAAAAACTGTAGAAGAAAAATATTCCGTTGATGCTGTTAAAGCTGATTATTTTAATCATTTCTCTTCCTTAACATCTCAAAAAAAATAAGTATGAAATTTAAATTAAAAGTAGTGTTTACTCTTTTGTTAATAGGGATTGCTACAACTTCATTCGCTCAATTGAATGTAATTTCCGCAAACAACTACGACAGCCTTGTAAAGGCAAATCCTAAATTACAACTGGTGCCTCTTAAAAGCGATTGCATACAGCAAAATATTAAATATGCAACTGCTGATAATTTTACAAAAGAAATAGTATATGACACAGCAGCGGTTTATTTATCTGCTCAAGCACATGATGCACTATTAAAAGTAATTAATTTATTAAAGCCTTTAAATATTGGATTGATTATTTATGACGCGTATAGACCTTACCGTTATACTGTTAAATTTTGGGATATTATTCAAGATGATCAATATGTAGCCGACCCCAAAAAAGGATCTCGCCATAACAGAGGTTGTGCTGTGGATGTAGGACTTTTTAGTTTAAAAACCGGTAAGCCTTTGGAAATGCCTACTGCCTATGATGATTTTTCTGAAAATGCATGGGTCTCTTCTAAAAACAGAACAAATTTACAAACGAAAAATGTTGAACGCTTACAAAAGGCTATGACAGATTGTGGTTTTCAACTCTTTGCAACAGAATGGTGGCATTTCGACTATTCAGGCTGGCAGCAATACCCAATTTATGATATTTCTTTTCAGGAACTAGGTAAGTAGGGCGCCTACCCTTAAATTTATTATTTTAGCAATCTCATTTAAATTATTATTATGTCTACTGTAACTACTGAATTAAAAAATACGGCACTAACCGAAACTCACAAAGCTTTAAATGCTAAAATGGTTCCTTTTGCAGGGTACTTAATGCCTGTGCAATACGAAGGAATAAACATTGAGCATGAAACTGTTCGCAAGGCAATAGGTGTTTTTGATGTAAGCCACATGGGTGAATTTGTATTGAAAGGCGAAGGTGCCTTAGATTTAATTCAAAGAATTACTAGCAATGATGCGTCTAAACTTACTCTAGGCAAGGCGCAATACTCTTGTATGCCTAATGCAGATGGTGGTATTGTTGATGACCTTTTAGTTTATAAGCTGGAAGATAATAACTGGATGTTAGTGGTAAATGCAGGTAATATCGATAAAGACTGGAACTGGATAAAGCAACATAATACTGCTGGTGTTGAAATGCATAATATTTCTGATAAAACATCACTTTTAGCTGTTCAAGGGCCTATGACATCAAAAGCACTTCAGTCGCTAACAAGTGTTGATTTAAATTCTATTCCTTATTATAATTTCATGAAAGGTGAATTTGCTGGTTGTCCCAATGTTTTAATCAGCAACACAGGCTACACAGGCGCTGGCGGATTTGAATTATATTTCGAAAATCAGTTTGCGCAAACTATCTGGGATGCAGTAATGCAGGCGGGTGCTGAATATGGAATTAAACCTACAGGTTTAGGTTGTCGTGATACATTGAGATTAGAGATGGCTTTTTGCTTATACGGAAATGATATTGATGATACAACATCGCCAATTGAAGCTGGCCTTGGTTGGATTACAAAGTTTACCAAGTCATTTACGAATTCCGATGCATTAAAATCGCAAAAGGAGCATGGCGTAACTCGTAAGTTATGTGGATTCGAAATGGTAGAGAAAGGTATTCCTCGTCATGGTTATACGCTTTGTGATGCCGATGGAAATGATATTGGCATTGTAACTTCTGGTACACAATCACCATCATTACAAAAGGCTATCGGTATGGGCTATGTGCAAACAGCTTTTGCTGCACCAGGAACGGATATTTATGTGGCCATTCGTGATAAAAAAATTAAAGCAACTATTGTTAAAACTCCATTTATTCAGCAATAACAAATATGTCGGGAAGTAATCGTACAATTGAAGTTTGCTTAACACCTGCGCTCATTAACTTGCATGATTTATCTAATGCAACAGTGGTGGTTATAGATGTTTTGCGTGCTACATCCTCGATGTGTGTGGCTTTTACACAAGGAGTAAATAGTATTATACCTGTTGCTACAATCGAAGAAAGTATTGCTTATAGAGATAAAGGTTTCTTAATTGGTGCAGAGCGCAATGGCGAAATGCTTGATGGATTTGATATCGGTAATTCACCTTTCAGTTACATGGATGAAAAAGTGAAAGGACGAGATATTGCGTTAACCACTACCAATGGAACTCAAGCAATTGCAGCTGCTCATGAGGCAAAGCAAATTGTTATTGGCTCGTTTTTAAATTTAGATGTATTGTGCAATTGGCTGGCAACCCAAGATGGAAATATTGTTCTATTATGTTCAGGGTGGAAAAACTCTGTTAATATGGAAGATACCTTACTTGCTGGAGCCGTGGTTCATCAGATGAGAGGTGATTTTGATTTTACTAATCTGCGAGATACCGCAATCATCGCTGAGCGACTATATCTTTTGGCAAAAGATGATTTAAACGGATTCCTCGAAGAGTCTTCTCATCGAAACCGATTGAAGAAATTAAATATCGATAAGGATATCGAATACTGTTTGACTCCTAATCAAGCTCACGTTGTGCCAGGCATTATCAATGGGGTCATGATTGATTTACTGAAACAGTAATTTCTGTCAGATACGACAACAAACATTTATAATCGTTTAACTAAGCTAACAGTCTTGTTTTTAGTAAATGCCTGATGCAATTTTGCAGGCATGAAAAAACTTGTTTTTATATTCAGTTTAGTAATCGTCATTTTTGCTTTTAATACTGATTTAACTGGATGGGGCTTCTGGGGACATCAGCGAATTAATCAAAAAGCAGTTTATTGCTTACCGCAGCCACTTTTACAATTCTACAAAGCCAATATCGATTATATCACTAAGCATGCGGTTGATCCAGATATGCGTCGTTATGCCGATCCTGAAGAGGCCCCGAGACATTATATCGATTTAGATCGTTACGGCGACAAGCCCTTCGATTCTTTACCACACAGTTGGAAAGATGCTATTAGAAAAATAGGAGAGGACTCATTGAAAGCGCATGGTATTGTTCCTTACTATATTCAAGTTATGCTATACCGGCTTACATCAGCTTTTAAAGAGAAAAATGAATATAAGATTTTGAAATATTCTGCTGAGATAGGACATTATATCGGTGATGCACATGTGCCCTTGCATTGTACTCGTAATTATAATGGACAGTTAACAGGTCAGCATGGAATTCACGGATTTTGGGAGTCGCGTATTCCTGAAATGATGGGCGATAATTATAGTTATCTACTCGGACGTTCTCTTTACATTGAGAATCCGAATTCATTAATATGGCAAACACTCGAGGAAAGCTATGCTGCAAAAGATTCTGTCTTGCTTCTTGAAGCGATGCTGAATAAACAATTCGACGCAGATAAAAAATATTCGTATGAGGTAAAAGGTCGACAGGTGGTTAAAGTATATAGCAAAGAATACACTCAAGCCTATAATAACTTGCTCAATGGAATGGTTGAACGGCGGATGCGAAAAGCTATTTTTATGACTGCTTCGTTTTGGTATACCGCCTGGGTAAATGCAGGGATGCCCGACTTAAATGATGTAGAAGGAATTGAATTGCAGCAATCAGAAATGGCTGATTCAATTATTCAATCAAAAACGCCTAATATTTCTAATTTATTTCTGAAAGGCCACGATGATTAATGGAAGGATATCGTTAATATTGTAATTGTGTTTTATACTAAGAATAATTACTCTTTCATGTGCCATGTTCCTGCTTCATTCATTTTTAAATTAAAACGGGTTTTAATGAAAATCAATATTGTCTGGAAGGGTTATGTGGGTAAATTTCAAATTCAGGAATACTTGAAGTTCAAAGCCGAGAACACTTATAATGTAACTTGTTTGCTAATGATAAAAATAATTAAGTAGTAAGTCTTTGATATACGAAAAATGAAAGTTTTACTCACAACACTCAATGCAAAGTACATTCATCTGAATTTAGCTATTCGTCTTTTATATAGTCTTAATAAGGATCGTCACCCTGGCTTGTCATTTAAAGAATTTACAATAAAGGAATCGCCGGATTCGATTGCTCAATTTTGTAAAGACTTTGATGTTATTACTTTCAGTTGTTATATCTGGAATATTACACCAACACTGGCGGTCGCTAAATTGTTAAAGGAGATAAAGCCCGATATTAAAGTACTTTTAGGTGGCCCAGAAGTCAGTTATGAATATGATGATATTATCAATAAATCTTACATCGATTATATCATCGTAGGTGAAGGAGAAACTCCGATGGAAAATTTCCTAAATAATTTTCCTGATGTATCGGATGTTCCTAATCTTGTACATAAGAACGTCAATGGAGAAATTGTTTTTCATCCGCAGAGTGCCACTTTCGATTTAAAGAATTATGCAGGAATAAATCCTTATCTGTTTGATGATCCTGCTGAATTGAAAAACAAAGTAGGATATATCGAAACATCTCGTGGTTGTCCATATAAATGTGAATTCTGTCTCGCAA
>CALQOD010000061.1 GCA_943332105.1 Chitinophaga pinensis
AAAAAACGCTTTATTAATCTCTAGAGTTTTACATTTAATCACCTCCGGGACACTCTTTTTTGCAGGAATACAGGGTGGATTTAGTGTTTTATTTTTCGTTGGATGGTTGATTTTCAGTGGACTATTAGTTTATCAGCACCGATTAGTAAAAGTGGATGATTTAAGTCGTGTGAACTTTGCATTTTTTAACACGAATGGCATAGCCAGCATCACATTGGCCATCTTCGTAATCACTTCACTTCTACTATAGAAATCGTTGTCTGAAAAAGGTTTTTTTGCTATTTTTGTTTGATATTGGATTCTTATGTCAGACAGCACTCAAAATACTACATCTCAAGAACTTACGTTTGAAGAATTTAAGACAGCCCTCCTTAATGATTTTCGAATTGCGAATGAAAGTCGCCAGGCGAGTTTATTAGGTAGAAAAGAAGTTCTTACGGGTAAAGCAAAATTTGGAATTTTCGGCGACGGAAAAGAGATTGCCCAATTAGCAATGGCAAAGTCGTTTAAAAACGGCGATTTTCGTTCAGGCTACTACCGTGACCAGACTTTTATGTTTGCAACAGGAATGCTAAGCATTCAAGAATTTTTTGCTCAGTTATATGCAGATCCCTCGATAGAAGCAGAACCTTGTTCAGCTGGTCGTATGATGAACGGCCATTATGGAACCCGTTCATTAAATCCTGATGGAACATGGAAGGACCTTACAGCAATGAAGAATTCATCTGCTGATATTTCTCCAACTGCTGGACAAATGCCTCGACTAATAGGATTAGCATATGCATCGAAACTATATCGTGCATTTCCTGAATTAGCCAATGAATCAATTTTATTTACGAGAAATGGAAATGAAGTTGCTTACGGCACTATCGGCGACGCCTCTACGTCAGAAGGGTTATTCTGGGAATCAATTAATGCAGCAGGTGTTTTACAAATACCAATGGTAATTAGTATCTGGGATGATGGCTACGGAATTTCTGTTCCGGCAAAATTTCAAACTACCAAACAAAATATTTCTGAATTATTATGCGGCTTTGAACGCACAGAAGACAAAAACGGGTATGTGATTTTAACTGGTAATGGTTGGGATTATTCATGCCTAGTTGAGCTTTACGAAAAAGCAGCCAACATCGCCCGTACCGAACATGTTCCAGTATTAGTTCACGTGCGTGAAATGACACAACCGCAAGGCCACTCTACTTCGGGATCGCATGAACGTTATAAATCGAAAGATCGTTTAACATGGGAAGATGAATTTGATTGCATCAAAAAGATGAAAGAGTGGTTAATTAATGTAGCTATTGCAACATCAGAAGAGTTAGATGCTATTGAAGAAGAAGCAAAGAAAACAGTGAATCAAGCAAAGCAAAATGCATGGAATAATTTTTTAAATGGCGTGACGAGTGAAACTCAACAAACGGTTCATTTTATCAATAAAGCTGCTGCTGAAAGTACGAATAAAGTTTTTATAGAGCTCATAGCTCAATCACTCACAGAACTATCCATTCCTGAAAGAAAAGATGGAATTGTTGCGATAAAAAAAGCTCTTCGTTATATGAAAGGCGAAAATTCAGCTGCAAAGTCTAATCTCGTTCAGTTTTTGAATCAGCAAATGCTAACTAATAAAGATCGTTACAACGATTATTTGTATAGCCAGTCTGAATTATCTGCATTAAACGTTGCGCCTGTTGCGATTGAATATTCTGCATCAGAACAATTGATAGATGGACGTGAAGTGCTGCAAGCAAATTGGGATGTACAACTTTCCAAGAATAAATCGATTGTAATTTTCGGTGAAGATGTGGGGCATATTGGAGGTGTAAATCAAACTTACGCTGGATTACAAGCAAAGTACGGCGAGAACCGCTTAATTGATACAGGTATTCGTGAGGCAACAATCATTGGACAAGGAATTGGTTTGGCCATGCGCGGATTCAGACCAGTTGCTGAAATTCAATACCTCGATTATTTAGCATATGCAATCCAAATTTTATCGGATGATTTAGCAACGTTACAATATCGTACTAAAGGCGGACAAAAAGCACCGCTCATTGTGACTACCCGCGGACATCGTTTAGAAGGAGTTTGGCATTCGGGCTCTCCAATGCAGTTTATACTTGGCGCATTACGTGGCATGCATATTCTTGTTCCAAGAAATATGACACAGGCAGCAGGGTTTTACAATACACTTTTAAAATCAGATGAACCAGCTTTAGTGATTGAACCACTTAACGGATATCGCATCAAAGAAAAGCTACCTAACAATCTTGGTGAATTCTGTTTGCCATTAGGTCATGTTGAAGTTATAAATCAAGGAACTGATGTTACAATCGTAACTTATGGTTCCTGCGTTCGCGTTGCACAAGATGCAATTAATCAGTTGAGCGAGCATAGTATTAGTGTTGAATTGATAGATGTTCAGAGTTTATTGCCTTTTGATTTAGATGGACAAATTGCTGAATCAATTAAAAAAACCAATAAAGTTTTATTCTTAGATGAAGATGTATCGGGAGGCGCAACATCATATATGATGCAAAAAGTAATTGAAGGACAAAACGCATTTAAGTATCTTGACTTCGAGCCTAAGACACTAACGGCAAAGGACCACCGCCCTGCTTATGGTTCTGATGGCGATTATTTTTCAAAGCCTTCGGCAGAAGATATTTTTGATGCAGTTTACACACTGATGCATCAGTATAACCCTTCTCAATATCCATTTATTAATTGAAATATGGATTTTAAGAAAACTACCGAGAGCGATTCAAACTACGACCGATTGGAATCAATGTCGGTTGAGGTTTTATTGACCAACATCAACCGCGAGGATCAGTCTGTACCAAAAACAATTGAAAAAACAATTCCTGCTATCAGTGAATTAGTCAAAGCAATTGTTCCAAGAATGCGACAAGGTGGTAGATTGTTTTATATAGGTGCAGGAACAAGCGGGCGCCTTGGAATTGTAGATGCTTCTGAATGTCCGCCAACATATGGAATTCCACATGGAATTGTAGTTGGAATAATTGCAGGTGGAGACAATGCCATTCGTAAAGCAGTTGAATTTGCAGAAGACAGCACCACACAAGGATGGGAAGATTTATTACATGAAAACATTTGTGACCTTGATACTGTTATTGGTATTGCTGCATCTGGCTCTACTCCCTATGTTGTTCACGCGCTAAAAGAATGTCAGCAGAAAAATATTTTGACCGGATGTATTACATGTAATGAAAGATCTCCAGTTACAATATACTCGGATTTTCCAATCGTTGCTGTTGTTGGTCCTGAGTTCGTAACCGGCTCAACCCGTATGAAAGCAGGTACTGCACAGAAGTTAATCTTGAATATGATTTCGACGTGTGTGATGATTCAATTAGGAAGGGTAAAAGGAAACAAGATGGTGGATATGCAATTGAGCAATAACAAACTCATTGATCGCGGAACAAAAATGGTGATGAATGAACTTTCAATTGATGAAAAAACTGCGTCTGATTTACTAAACAAATTTGGAAATGTCCGTGCAGCCATTGAAGCTTATAATAAACAGTAACTATGCAAGACATTGAACCATTTTATAACTGGAGTCATTTGTATTCGAGTGAAGAAGACGACCGCTCCCCATTTTACGGAAGGGTTTACAGCGAATTTGAATACAGCAATACCGTTTATAATTACTACATCCATCCTCTATGGGATGATATTGGATCACCTACCCTTTATATTAAAATACTTTTCTGCGACTATGAACAAGAATTCGCCATCATTGAATTATTAGGCGAATGGAATGATGCTATTCATAACGATATCATGATTTTAAAAAGAGATATTATAGATGAATTAATTAATGAAGGAATAAAGAAGTTTATTTTGATTGGAGAAAATGTTCTAAATTTTCATGCATCAGACGATTGTTATTATCAGGAATGGTTAGATGATATTGAAGATGGATGGATCGTTGCTTTCAATTTCAGAGAACACGTATTAACCGAATTTCAAAAAACAGGAATTGATTATTATGTTACTTACGGTGGAGAATTTAACAATACACCGTGGAGAACATTCCCACCAAACCAGTTGTTAATTTATACTGATACCATTATTAACAAAAGATTGAATTAGTGTTTTAATCAAAATAACTATCTTTAAGCGAATGAAGAATCCACTTGTTCTGATTTTTGCTTTTGCCTTGTTAACTACTGCAATACTTGCAACTGGAGGCACTCAGCTTTCAAGTGTTCAAATTGGCAAGGCTTCTTATTACGGTCGTGAATTTGAAGGACGCAAAACGGCGAGCGGAGAAGTTTTTCGAAATAGTGATTTTACTTGTGCACATAAAAAATATCCATTTGGAACCATCTTAAAAGTAACAAATCAAAATAATCGATTATCCACCATTGTTAAAGTAAATGATCGCGGACCATTTGTTAAATCGAGAATCATTGACTTATCAGAAACATCGGCCCGCAGCATTGGGATATACCAACGCGGATTAGCGACAGTGAAGATTGAGCCGCTAAACATTATCAAGATGACAAAAAATCTCGACTCTACTTTTAATTGTAATGATGTATTAGACTGCTTAGGAAATCCTGCAAAACTAAACGGCTATTCAATTTCATTGTGGAGAACGAAAAATTTAATCCACCTACTTTATATTGCCAACGAGTTATACTTAAACGAAGAATTAGAAAATGTGTATGTCGTTGGCTTTGGGGCCAATGAAAATAGAACCTATCACATTGTAATTTCTAATATCCCAAACAAATCGGAGACATTAAAACAGATTGACCTTTATGAAAGAAAGGGCTACATGATTGTAAAAACATTATCCTCTTTCAAGTAAATACTTTTTAAGTTTATCGAAAGCACTTTTATCAACTGGAGAAGTGAAATCTTCCGGATTTATGCTATCCAACAAAACCCATTTAAAATAAATATATCCGTTTTCCAATTCAACACGATTGTTATTTAAAAATTCGTTGCTGTAATCCTGTTTTAAATTAACTAAGTAATGTACGCCTATTACCTGTTGTTTATTATTCAAAAAAGAAACGACAAAATCTTCAGTCACACATAGTAAACTGGCACTGTCAACATCTGCATCTAGTTCTTCTTTTATTTCTCGATGCAAGGCCTGCAGAATACCCTCACCAAATTGAAGTCCACCACCAGGAAACTTTCTTAAGAAAAAATCTCCATGCTGCTCTTCAGCGATAAGTACGTGATTGTTTTTTACAATCAAAGCATACACCCTAATATTAAACAATGGGACTAATTCGCTGTGATTCATTTTTTATAATTTAAGTATGTAAACTTAACCCATATCAGCCGTTAAAGTTTATCGTAGAAGAATATGCATAATAAAAAGACAACCTTTTTAGATACTATTCCGTAGAAAAATGACTTTTGTAAGGCTTGACTTATTTAAAATCATTATAACAGATCAAATATTCTACATTTAAACTAAAAAAAGATGACTAAAAAACTGTTATTTATAGCTGCAGCATTAACAGTCGCTGCTTGTAGTAAAGATGACTCCACGAGCCCATCTATCAATAGTGAAAATGGAGGAAATATAAACTCAACTGTTCCTGCAACATTTACCCAAAAGGTTTTAATTGAAACATTCACTGGAGCAGGTCAATCACAATGCACAGATGGCTTTGTGAAGTTAGATAATATTTTATCTACGAATTCGACGAAAGCTATTCCTGTTTCTATCCATTATAGCGATGCAATGGAAATCAATCAATACACCACCTTGCAAAGCGCTTTTTCCAATGGAGCTGCGCCACAATTTCCATCTGCAATGATTAACAGAACTGCTTCATTGGGAATGTTAATCTTTAATCGCACACAATGGCAATCTAATTTTGATGTTAATAAAGTTAAAGCTGCCTCTTGTGGATTATCAATTAAAACAACTGTTAATGGCACACAAGGTACGGCTGAAGTACACTGTGGTTTTAATTCAGCTTTAGTTGGAAACTATACAGTAACTGCTTATTTAGTTGAAGAGAATGTTACAGGTACAGGAAACTACTACGACCAAAGAAATGGATATAATACTACATCAGGTCATCAATATTATAATGTTGGAGACCCAATCATTAATTTTAATCACAAATATGTTTTAAGAAAAGTGGTTTCCACTGAACTTGGTGATGCTTTAAATAATTCAAACATTAAATTTGGTGGAGAAGAGATTAAAACATATACTTTTTCTACTTCTGGCATAAACAGCGCTAATTTATATGTTGTTGCATTCATCTCGAAAAATGGAAGTACTTCAACAGATAAGTTTGTATTAAACGCTCAGAAAGTTAAAATAGGCAACACTCAAAATTGGGATTAAACTATTCGTCTTTCAGCAAATCAACAATCTCTGCAATCATCATTGCCGTTGCACCCCAAATTTTATGTGAGTTGTATTCGTAAAAAGGTGCATTAATATCATAACCTCTTGCGCTTTTAAATCCTCCGTGAATGATATTTGATTCGTCAATAAAGAAAGACAAAGGAATTTCCATAAAGCTTCTTACTTCAGCTTTATTTGGATTATAGGTAAGTTGCTCCTTTGAAAAACACAAAAAAGGTTTCACTAAAAAATTACTTGGCGGAATATACAATTCACTCAAAGGTGAAATCAAATTAACAACTTCAGGAGGCACTCCCAATTCTTCTTGTAATTCTCTTAAAGCAGTTTCAAAATACGAAGCGTCTCCATCTTCATGTTTTCCTCCGGGAAAGCTTATTTGATTTGCGTGAACATCTTTTTCATGACTTACTCGCTCCATGAGTAATAAACACCATTCTTTATTATTGTTTTTCACAATCAACGAAACAACGCAACCTGTTTTATAATTCTCAACTTGCGACAAATAATCAGAAGCGGGCTTTCGATGTTGAGGTGCTAATTTAATATGAGCTAATTCACCAGGAAGTCCTCTTAAAAGAGATTTTTTAATTTGATCAACAATAAAATCTAAAGCAACAATCATCGACTAATTTTTCCTTTCTCCTATTTGCTGACGCCACATTGCATAATAAAGTCCTTTAATTTCTACTAACTCATCATGACTTCCTTGTTCAGTAATACTACCCTTTTCCATCACATAAATCCTGTCAGCATGCATAACTGTAGACAATCGATGTGCGATAAGAACTGAAATATGATTTTCATCTTTAGAAATAGCACGCACCGTAGTATTAATTTCTTCTTCAGTTAGCGAATCTAACGAAGATGTTGCTTCATCAAAAATTAAAAGCGAGGGCTTTCTTAAAAGGGCTCTTGCAATTGATAAGCGCTGACGCTCACCACCTGAAACTTTTACACCACCTTCCCCAATTAATGTATCTAGACCTTTATCCGCTCTCGTCAATAACGAATCAAGTGCTGCTTTTTTTATTGCCCCCAAACATTCATCATCAGTAGCATTAGGAGCAACAAACAATAAATTCTCGCGAATAGTGCCTGAAAACAATTGTGTGTCTTGCGTAACCAATCCTATTTGTGTTCTTAATTCGTCTAGATTAATTACTGTAGTATTATAATCGTTATACTTTATTTCCCCTTCTAAAGGCGAGTACAATCCTACTAATAATTTTACGAGTGTAGTTTTCCCAGAACCTGAAGGACCTACAAAAGCTATTGTTTCACCCTTGCTTACATTAAAAGCAACATCTACAATTGCTTTTACATTTGATGTTGGATGCTTAAAATGTACATGATTAAATTCAAAGCGTTCTATTGTTCCAATGCTAATGGGATTGGTTGGCTTAGGTTCACTTTGAATTGATAATATATCTTGAAAATTAGCCAATGAAACTTCAGCCTCCCGATAAACATTAATGATATTACCTAATTCCTGTAATGGACCGAAAATATAAAACGAATAAATAAACATCGTAAAAAATTGTCCGATAGTAATTTGCTTATCAAAAATCAAATATAACATCACAAATAAAATTGATGTTCTTAGTAAATTAACACATGTTCCTTGAATAAAACTTAAAGAACGAATATACCTTACCTTTTTCAATTCGAGGCTAAGAATCTTCTTAGTTGTAGCATTTAATCGTTTTATTTCCTGACCGGCCAAACCTAAACTTTTAACTAGTTCTATATTTCGAAGGGACTCAGTAGTAGCACCTGCCAATGCTGTTGTTTCAGCAACAATCTTTTTTTGAATTGTTTTAACCTTTCTACTTAAATAAGAACTTAGAATACCCAAAAGAGGGATAGTTCCAAAATAAATTGGTGCAATTATCCAATGCACATTGATTGCGTAAATAGTTACAAATATTATTGCAACCAATGAAGTGAATAGTATATTAATAAATGTACTTATTAAACGCTCAACATCGGATTTTACTTTCTGTAATTTACCAAGCGTTTCTCCACTTCGTTGATCTTCAAATACACTATAAGGTAATTCTAGTGAATGCATAATTCCATCGGAGTATATTTTAGCTCCAACCTTTTGCGTTATAACATTAACAAAATAATCTTGAAAATTTTTTGCAATACGACTAACAAATGCAACTCCTACGGCTGCCAACAACAAAAAACCCACACCCCGAAAAAATTCAGATTTATTATGCTGGTCAAACTTTGTAACATAATCATCAATTACATGCTTAAAAATATAAGGATCAAGTAGTGAAAAGATTTGATTTATTGAAGCAAGTAGTAAGGCAAGGCTAACAAGTTTCCAATACGCTTTTAAATAAGAAAAAAGTAACTTCATTTTTTAAATATTAGGCGAAGATATGAATTAACATTAGATTGTTATAAAGCAAGCATATCCATTGATAGTAACACTTTAAAATAATCATTAATTTTGAATACTAAACTTCAAACATGAGAAAAATATTATTGGCACTTGCTGCATGTGCTATTGGGAATTTAGCAAACGCTCAGCATACTGTTATTATGAAAGATGGCAGCAAATTAAATGGAGAGTTACAATCCATTCAAAATAATACTGTAACCTTCTTTTATAAAGGTAGCAATATCACTTTTAATGTAGGTGAAATATCGTCTATACAATTTGATGGAAATGTTGGTGGAGCATCGTCTATTTCTACTACAACAACAAAAGGATCTACCTATATAATGCCAGGTAGAAAACTAATCCGCCAACCAAAAATTGATAATTTAACAATGGAAAAAGGAATCGTTGTTGTGAATATTACTATAAATAAATATGGTAATATAATGAAGGTCGAAGCGGGAGCAGATGGAACAACAACAACAAGTAATTACCTTTTAACAAAAGCCAAACAAGCAGCTGAAAGTGCTATGTTTGATGGAGGAACCACTTTCCCATTGGAACAAAAAGGAACTATTACAATTACCTTTTAATAAAACAAGACAACTTGTCTTAATATACAAAGTGGTTCGGCAATTACGTCGTACCACTTCTTTTTTTTATGCCATTATTGCTTGATATTTTTATTTTTTCGAGTTGGTTGTCGATTTGATAAGCGGATAAAAAAAATAACAAATATGAACTTTAATCAATATACGCTTAAGTCGCAGGAAGCGATACAACAAGCACAAACCATTGCAACATCCAACGGCAATCCGACCATTGATACAGGTCATTTACTAAAAGCTCTTTTAGAGGTTGACGAAAATGTAGTCCCCTTTTTACTAAAGAAATTAAATGTAAACTTAAACACGCTATCTAACAGTGTAAATAAAATTGTAGATAGCTATCCTAAAACTTCTGGCGGCTCCACTTATCTGAGCACTGAAATGAATCAGACGTTTAACAAATCGATGCAACTGCTAAAGGAATTCAAAGATGAATTTGTTTCGGTAGAACATTTAATGTTAGCATTGATTAGTAATAATGATAATACTGCAAAACTTCTAAAAGAAACTGGTGTTTCAGAAAAAGATTTAAAGAACGCCATTCTTGATCTACGCAAAGGAGCAAAAGTAACTAGTGCATCGGCAGAAGAGACTTATAATTCTTTAAACAAATATGCTCGTAATTTAAACGAGTTAGCACGAGCCGGAAAACTAGATCCTGTAATTGGTCGAGATGAAGAAATTAGAAGAGTGTTACAGATTTTATCTAGAAGAACAAAAAACAATCCTGTGCTCATTGGAGAACCCGGAGTTGGTAAAACAGCCATTGCAGAAGGATTAGCTCATCGAATTATCAATGGTGATGTTCCAGAAAACTTAAAATCAAAAGTGATTTATTCCCTCGATATGGGATCGCTTGTTGCAGGAGCTAAATACAAAGGAGAATTTGAAGAACGATTGAAATCAGTTGTGAAGGAAGTAGTAAGCGCTGATGGAGAAATCATTTTATTCATCGATGAAATTCATACGCTTGTAGGTGCTGGTGGTGGCGAAGGAGCCATGGATGCGGCCAATATTTTAAAGCCTGCATTGGCACGAGGAGAGCTTCGTTCAATTGGCGCAACAACGCTAAACGAATATCAAAAGTTTATCGAAAAAGATAAAGCGCTCGAAAGACGTTTTCAAAAAGTAATGGTAGAAGAACCAAGTGCAGAAGATACTATTTCCATCTTACGTGGACTAAAAGAACGTTATGAAACGCATCACAAAGTGCGCATTAAAGATGAAGCAATTATTGCAGCTGCAGAACTGAGCGACCGTTATATCAGTGATCGTTTCTTACCCGATAAAGCCATCGACTTAGTGGATGAAGCAGCCGCGAAACTTCGTTTAGAAATGGATTCAGTGCCTGAAGAGCTAGATGAAATCCAGCGTAGAATAATGCAGTTAGAAATTGAACGTGCAGCCATCAAACGTGAAGGCGATTCAAAAAAAGTAAATGAAATCGGGGAAGAGTTAGCTAACTTAAATGAACAACGCAATGCAATCAAAGGAAGATGGGAAGGTGAAAAACAAATCATCACAACCATTCAACAAACAAAAGCAGATATTGAGAATTTTAAGATTGAAGCAGAGCAAGCTGAACGTACAGGTGATTATGGAAGAGTAGCTGAAATACGTTACGGGAAAATTAAAGAAGCAGAAGAAACACTAGTTGCATATAATGAGAAGTTAATTGAAGCACAAAAGGACAAAGCGCTCATCAAAGAAGAAGTCGATGCTGAAGATATTGCTGATGTTGTTAGTCGTTGGACAGGCATACCTGTGAAACGAATGCTACAAAGTGAACGTGAGAAATTATTGCATCTTGAAACTGAATTGCACAAGCGTGTTGTAGGACAAGAAGAAGCAATTGCTGCGTTATCTGATGCAGTGAGAAGAAGTCGCGCAGGATTACAAGATAGTCGCAAACCAATTGGCTCATTTATCTTCTTAGGAACTACAGGTGTTGGTAAAACGGAATTGGCAAAGGCATTAGCGGAATTCTTATTTAACGATGAGAATGCTATGACGAGAATTGACATGAGCGAATACCAGGAACGCCATAGTGTGAGTCGTTTGATTGGAGCGCCTCCAGGATACGTTGGTTATGATGAAGGAGGACAGTTAACAGAAGCTGTTAGAAGAAGACCTTACAGTGTTGTATTACTTGATGAAATAGAAAAAGCACATCCTGATGTATTTAATATTTTATTGCAAGTATTAGATGATGGTCGTTTAACAGATAACAAAGGACGAATAGCAAACTTTAAGAATACGATTATTATTATGACATCGAATATTGGTGCTCACTTGATACAATCAAATTCTGAATCGTTAACCGATTTCAATGCGGATGAAATACTTGCTAAAACCAAACTTGAAGTATTTGACTTGTTAAAGAAATCGATGCGTCCTGAATTTCTGAATCGTATAGATGAGATTATTATGTTCTCTCCATTGAATAGAAATGAAATCAAAAACATTGTTAAGATTCAATTCAATTCGGTTGCTAATATGCTAGCTAAAAATGATATTCGAATTCAGATTACAGAAGAGGCAATTGAATGGTTATCGCAACTTGGATATGATCCACAATTTGGAGCAAGGCCGCTTAAGCGTGTGATGCAAAAACGTGTACTCAACGAACTCAGCAAGCAAATATTAGCAGGAACGATTAACAAAGAGGGGATAATTGAAATCGACATTGACAAGAACTCTAATTTTATATTTAACAATAGAGAACTAGAAATTTCGAATTAAGATAACCGCTAATAATAAAGAACGCCGAAATAAATTTCGGCGTTCTTTGTATTAATATCAAATCAACTATTTTATTAATCCCTTTGACTTCGCTAACACTCCACATAAGTGAAACAACATTCGCGAACCTACATTTCCATCCCAGTCATCCTCTCCCGGAGAAACTTCGTTTAAGTCAAATGAGATAATTTTCTTTTTGCTTTTAGCTAGTGCAGATAACAAATAAGTAATCTCATGAAATTCGAATCCTCCGGCAACTGGAGTTCCTGTATTTGGACAAAGTTTAGGATCTAATCCATCAATATCAAAACTGATGTGCACATTTTCTGGTAATGCTGCAATAATTGTATCACACATTTTTTTCCATGAAGCACCCTCGTACTGTTGCTTACGAACATCAGCATAAGTAAATACTTTTACACGATTAGCATTTTTAACAGCAAAGTTATTTTCTTCTGCACAGAAATCACGAATTCCCAATTGTACTAGTTTAGTTACTTGTTTTAATTGAAGTGTATTATACATAATTGAGGCATGCGAATACGTGAAACCTTCGTACGCTTTACGCAAATCCATATGCGCATCAATTTGCAGTATACCAAACTTCTTATACTTTTTTGATAATGCCCTAAAAAAACCAAGTGGCGTACTATGGTCGCCTCCTACTAATCCAACTAACTTGCCTTTATCAAGCCATTCAGTTGTTGCGAATTCTACATGGTCAATCATTTTAGCTGATGCTGCATTAACTTCTTCAAGCGCGTTCTTTAGTTTAAGATCATTTTGAAGACTCTTTCCATTACCTAATGCATCAATAATTTTAGAAGCTAATTTTTTCGCAGATTTACTTTGCTGTTGCAGTTCCTTAGAAATTGTTGTCATAGCAACACCTTGCTTCCACAGCTCCGGAAATTCCGTATGATGAAGATCTACTTGAGCAGAAGCTTCCAGAATTGAAGCGGGACCTTTTGATGTTCCACCTCCATAACTAACTGTAGCCTCCCAAGGCACCGGTATCAATACAATTTCTGATTCATCAGCTGTGAATGGCAAACCAAAAACATTAGCTTCTTTTAAACCTGGCGAATTAGGATTAAATGATTTAATCTTCGCAATTCTTTTTGCTAATGAACTAGATACCGTCTTTAATTTCATATTAAAAATTTGAAATGCGAAGGTAATTAATTTGCTGCTTAATTGGCTTATTTGCTTAGCTGCAGAGAAAAGGAAAATGTTGTTCCTTTTCCAACTTCAGAATGCACACTGATATATTGGTTATGTGCTTCAATAATATGCTTCACTATGGCAAGTCCTAAACCTGTACCGCCCTCGTCACGAGAGCGACTTTTATCAACTCGATAAAAACGTTCGAACAATCGGGCTAAATGAACTTTCTCAATTCCAATACCATTATCCGCTAAATCAACTATTATTTTATCGCCGCCATCGGCATAACTAATAATTGTTTCACCGCCTTGCACTCCATATTTAATTGAGTTCACTAAAAGATTAACGATTACTTGTCGCACTAAATCACGATCGCCATTAACATATATTGGACGTTTTGATTCTTCGACAATAGAAAGATTAATTTTCTTCTCTTTAGACTGGATTTCTAATGAATCTATAGCATCATGTATCAAATCTGTTAAATCAAATGTTCTAATCTCTACTATTAATTCTCCCGCTTCTAACTTTGATATCGACTCCAAATCATCCACCATTGAAACTAAACGATCAATACTCTTAGCAGCCTTATTTAAATACAAAACGTTTATATCAACATCATCAATTCCTCCATCTATTAATGTATGAATATATCCCTGTGCAGAAAAGATTGGTGTTTTCAACTCATGAGATACATTACTTAAAAACTCTCGTCTATAAATTTCTAATTGTTTAAGGTTGTCAATTTCCTGCTTCGATTCTTTGCTCCATCCCACTAATACATTTTGAATTTCATTTGTAATATCAGTTCCTGATTCTTGAAAAGAGCGAATGGGCTCGTTAGGATTTTTTAATTTAATGATTTCTCGATAAATTTTATTTAGATTTCCAAAGATATACTGACTATATAGTATTTTTAAAGATGTAAGCGACAGTACAAAAACAATTACATATAGAATAAATAAAGTGAAGAATGGAACTGCTTCAAATAAAAAAAGAGAAATAAAATAGAAGGAAAAGCATACTACCAAGCTTAATAATAGTGAGGTAGCAATAGATATATGGACAGGCTTCACGGCGATTCAAATATAAAAACAAAAATATCTAAATATCAGATATCAAATTTATAACCGATACCTTTAATTGTTTTTATAGATTCGTCACCTAGCTTTTCGCGTATTTTTCGAATATGTACATCAATCGTACGGTCGCCGACAACAATATCAGAGCCCCATACTCTTGATAAAATATCTTCACGAGTAAAAACCTTTCCTGGTTTAGAAGTCAGCAATGATAACAATTCAAACTCTTTACGCGGCAATGCTATTGGTTCATCATTCTTATATACAAGGTAGCTTTCTCTATCAACTCTAAGATTGCCTATCTGTACAATTGGTGTAGAAGCGCCGCTATTGCCATTCAATCTTCTTAAGAGGGCCTTCACTCTACTCAACATAATTCTTGGCTTGATTGGCTTTGTGATATAATCATCAGCACCTACATCAAACCCTGCTAATTGAGAATATTCTTCATTTCGAGCAGTTAAAAAAGTAATCAGCGTATTTTGCAATTCTGGTATTTCGCGCATTGTACGACACGCTTCAATCCCATCCATTACAGGCATCATAATATCCAATATCACCAAATGAGGAAACTCTTTTTTTGCAATCTCAACGGCTTCTTTACCATTTTTAGCCTGAAGCACCTGATATCCCTCTTTCTTAAGATTATATTCCATAAATTCAAGAATATCTGGC
This sequence comes from Chitinophaga pinensis, assembly GCA_943332105.1. Taxonomy (GTDB): domain Bacteria; phylum Bacteroidota; class Bacteroidia; order AKYH767-A; family OLB10; genus CAINEC01. The sequence goes on from CALQOD010000061.1 coordinate 15,046, forward strand.
TCATCATCCACTAATAGTATTTTAATATTTGAGTTTTCCATATGCTTTAATTATCCTGAACAAATATCTACTGCAATTATTACCAAATTGTTAATCAAATATTAAAGGATAAACAAATCATTTTTAAAGTCTCATTAATTGAATAAACATTAATTTCACTTGTAAATGTAATTAGTTAATTGAATGTTTCTAACTTAAAAAACAAAAAACAGCTGTTATCTTAAATTATTTCTAGATTTTAAAATTAAACTGACAAACAAAGATATGATTATTAATGAACTGATTATCTGCAAGTTTTACAAAACAAGGCATTAAAAAGTATTGAAATCATCCAATTTTTAACATTTTGTTAATATTAGAGTGATTTAATGTTAACATTATCTTAATCTATTTGCATTGTCTTAACACTAACAACCCAATGAAAAGATTACTTAACAAATCAAGACTAGTATTAACCTTAATTTTGTTCGTTATTGGATTAAACAAGGTAAATGGGCAGGTAACTGACAGCGCTTCTATTGAAACACCAATCAATCTTGAATCAGAAGACACAACTCAGCAAACGATTGCTAAAATGTACAACGATATTGAATTTTTGAAGCGATTTCACATCACTGGTTATGTACAAGCACAATATCAAATAGCTGACTCAGCTGGAGTAAAAGGTGGTCCAGGTGGAGATTTTGAAACAGGCATCAAAAATAGATTTTCGGTTAGAAGAAGTCGTTTTAAGTTAACATATGATAAATACAATAGTAAAGGTGTGTTACAAGTTGATTTATCGGAAAGAGGGGTGCGTGTTGTTGATGCTTATTTTAGCATTACAGATAATAAAATTCAGTGGTTCACGATAACAGCAGGGATATTTAATC
>CALQOD010000062.1 GCA_943332105.1 Chitinophaga pinensis
CGATTTGAACTTTTCTATGAAACTAAATGGACAAACAGTACAATCGGCCAATAGCTCAGAAATGGTGTTTTCAGTTGATAAGGTTATATCATTTGTTTCTCGCTTTATTACCTTGAAAACTGGCGATTTAATTTTTACCGGAACCCCACAAGGTGTTGGGCCAGTAAAGGCTGGTGATCAGCTGATGGGTTTTATTGGTGATCGTGAACTGTTTAATTTTAAAGTTAAATAAATACTACAAATGATCATTTATAAAATATTGATTATGAATCATTAATATTTTATTTAATTTAAACTTTCAATTTTTAATTATGATTGTTTGTTTAGGTAAAATGAATCTTTTTAATTGAAATCTATTTAAACAATTATTTGTTTTAAGTCTATGGAAATGGTAATTCTTGTCAACGAGCAAGATCAACAAATCGGGTTAATGGAGAAGCAGGAAGCTCATGAAAAGGGATTGTTGCACCGTGCTTTTTCTGTATTGATTTTTAATTCGATGGGCGAAATGTTGTTACAGCAAAGGGCATTGTCAAAATACCATTCACCAGGGCTATGGACAAATGCCTGTTGCAGTCACCCACGAAATGGGGAAACTATTTTAGAAGCGGCCAACCGAAGATTATCCGAAGAAATGGGCATGAATACATTATTAAACGTGAAAACTCATTTTATCTATCATGCGGAATTGGATAACGGTTTAATTGAGCATGAACTGGACTATATTTTAGAGGGAGTTTCAGATATAAGCCCCGTTCTAAATTCTGATGAAGTAATGAGCTTTCGTTGGGTATCCATGAATGAATTAAACGATTGGATAAGGCAAGAGCCAACTCATTTTACAGTTTGGTTTTTAAAGCTCTTTGAACATGAAATTCTAACTTGATTATTGATTTTTTGTTAAAAAACAGCTCAATTTAAAATGTAAGAGCTTTGCAAAAATGTATCGTTTTTTGGCAATTTTGCATCACATCAGATAAAAGGACCTGTTGAATAAGACCATTTTAAAGCATACAAAAACTACAAAAAATTACATTTCTAAAATTCACTTTATATCCTGATTTTTCTTTTTCAGCAGGAAATTTGAGAGTAGACTTCGTTTTTCAGATTTATTAAAAAACATAAAAATCATACAATTATTAATTAACAATTAATCTCTCTAAATTGAGTGTTACTACTCATTTTTGAATTGAAAGATTATGAGTGAAATAGTTTGATCTTTTTTTATTGAAATTGTAACAAAAAACAGCTCATTTACGAAGAAGTGCATGTTATGAGCCAAAAACTACAAATCTTAATCACCTCTTTTCTAATCCTTATGGGCACGACCTTTAGCCATCAGGCAGTGGCTAGTCATGCGATGGGAGCTGATTTAACTTATCAATGCCTTGGAGGTAATACGTACAAAGTACGATTGTCTTTTTATCGCGATTGTATTGGAATTCCAGCGCCAGCCAATGTGTACATCAATGTACGTTCGGCAAGTTGCAATAAGGCCCTAGGAGTTACAGCGTACCCATTACCGGGTACTGGTCAACAAGTTACTTATTTATGCCCTACTGCTACCACAACTTGTAATGGTGGAACATTCACAGGAATTCAAGAATGGGTGTATGAGGGTGTAGTAACACTTCCTATGCAATGTACAGATTGGCAGTTTTCTTATTCACTATGTTGTCGAAATGCTGCAATCACTACTATTACCAATCCTGGTTCAAACACTTTTTACATTTATGCCAATTTGAACAATGTTGCATCTATATGCAATAGTTCACCAACTTTCTCGAATAAGCCTGTTCCGTTTGCATGCTTGGGTCAACAATTATGCTTTAACCATGGTGCTATAGATGCCGATGGTGATTCATTAGTATATTCATTAGTTAATCCTCAACAAACAGCTACTGCTGCAGTTGCATATTCGGCTCCTTATAACGCAGCAAATCCTTTAGCTTCAAGTCCTGCAATGCAATTTAATACTGCAACAGGTGATGTTTGTTTTACACCTACACAATTACAAGTAACCGTAATGGCGGTACTTGTTAAAGAATATCGTAATGGTGTTTTGATTGGTTCTGTTGTCCGTGATATACAGGTAACAGTACTTAATTGCTCTAATGATTTACCTAACCTTTCAGGTATTAATGGCACAACTGATTTTGATATGACCGTTTGTGCGAATACCCCAACTTGCTTTAATGTGTTTTCTAATGACCCTAACGTTGGTCAGAATCTTTCTGTATTTTATAATAATGCTATTCAAGGTGGAACTTTCACTTCAACTAATGCGGCTCACCCAACAGCAACTTTCTGCTGGACACCAACACAAGCGGATATCAGTAATACTCCACACTGTTTTACGCTGCGCGTAGGTGATGATGCATGTCCATATATAGGATCTCAGACATACTCTTATTGTATTACTGTAACAGGAATTATTGTTAATGCAGGTCCTGATCAATACATAGCTTGTAGCGATTTAGCAACTATTTCGGCAAGTGCAACTGGTGGTACCGGACCTTATACTTATTTATGGAGCAACGGATATACAAACCCAACCCAAACCGTTCCAGTAGGAACTTATGTGGTAACCGTATCTGATGGTACTTGTTCTTCTACGGATACAGTTAATGTAATTAGCGCATTTCAACCTACTGCCGATTTTACATGGTCAGGCGGTTGTGCTGGTTCAACAGTTAACTTTACTGATGCAAGTACTACTCAAGGTGGTATTAACACTTGGACATGGAACTTTGGAGATGGTACAACATCTGGATTACAAAATCCAACACATACTTATCCAACTTCAGGAACATACAATGTTACTTTACTAATTGAAAATATTTATGGTTGTGTAGATACAATTGTAAAGCCTGTTACTATTGTTCCAATTCCTTTACCTGCATTTACTGTAGATACAGCATGCGTAGGAAGTGGAATACATTTTATTAATACGAGTAGCCCATCGGGTTTAACTTATAGCTGGTCTTTTAGTAACGGTTCAACTTCGGGAAGTTCAAATCCAACATTAATAGTAGGAACATCTGGAAACTACTCCGCTACATTAATAGTTTTGGATAGCCTAGGCTGTGGTGATACATTAACAAAGCCATTTGTCGTACATCCACAACCGATAGCAAACTTTAATCATACAGGAAGTAACTGTTTAAATACCCCAATTTCATTTACCAATACTTCAACGGGAAGTCCAACATCTTACACTTGGAATTTTGGTGATGGTTCAACTTCAACAGCTACTAATCCAACTCATAGTTATGCCTCAAGTGGTACATATAATGTATCATTGATTGCAATGAATAGTTTCGGTTGTTTTGATACAATTGTACAGCCTGTGTTTATTAATTTACCTCCTGTAGCTAATGCTGGGCCTGATCAAACAGTTTGTTTGGGAAGTAGTGTAAATCTTTCTGCAACAGGTGGTGTATCTTACTCATGGACACCTGGTAGTTTATCAGGAAATCCTGTTAGTGTTTCTCCATCTAATACAACAAACTATGTTGTTATTGTAACGGATGCTAATGGATGCACTGCAAAAGACACTATTCGTATTCGTGTAAATCAATTGCCGGTACCAACTGTAAGTGGAAATCAAACTATTTGTGTAGGCCAATCTGCTACACTTTCTGCAAGTGGAGGACAAACATATTATTGGAATCCATCAGGAAGTACTTCATCAACAATTAATGTGTCGCCAGGAACTTCAACATCTTACGCAGTAAATGTGGTTGATTCAAACGGATGTCAGGCAACAGGGTTTGTTAATATTACTGTACGTCCTAATCCCATAATAAACTTGCAAGCTGCAGTATTTATTTGCTCTGGTGTTAATGCAACATTAAACGCAGGAACAGGCACTTCTTGGTTGTGGAGTAATGGTTCAACATCGCAAACTATTTCGGTAAATAATCAAGGAATTTATACTGTTACTGTTACCAATCAATATGGTTGTTCAGCATTTGCTTCTTCGCAGGTTACTGTTGGTGGACAAACTATCAGTAATAATACAGCAATATCAATTTGTCAGGGACAAACAGCAACAATATCTGCGGGGTATGCTGGAAGCTCATATCTATGGAGCAATGGATCAACTGCTTCTAGTATTACAGCAACAACATCGGGTGCTTATACAGTAACAATTACAGATGCCAATGGATGTAGTGGAACTGTAATGCATACACTGAATGTCCATCCTTTACCAGTTCCTAATTTTACTCCTTATGATGTATGCATTAACACACCAGTTCAATTTACAGATGTTTCTTCATTAAATGGAGATACAATTAATTCATGGTCATGGGATTTAGGAGATGGTAATGTATCGTATCAACAGAATCCTTTACACTATTATTTAACATCAGGAACATACCCAATATCATTAACATTAACAACAAGTGCAGGATGTACTGCATCATTAAATGACACGGTAAATGTTTATCCTTTACCGCAAGCATTATTTTCGCATGTTAATGCATGTAGCGGTAATGCAGTGACTTTTAATGATAATTCTACAACTGGAATGGGGGTGATAAATTATTGGTCATGGAGTTTTGGTGATGGTACAACTTCTTCAAGTCAACATCCTTCGCATGTTTATGCTGCACCAGGTACTTACAATGTTACTTTAATAGTTGGAACGGCAGGTGGATGTCTGGATTCAATCATGGATCAGGTTGTAGTATTTCCAAAGCCTCTAGTAGCATTTAATCCTACAATAACATCTGCATGTGCTGGTTCAAGTGTATCATTTACTAATTCAAGTACTACAACTAACGGATCTATTAACTCATGGATCTGGAATTTTGGTAATGGCCAAACATCAACAGCTGCAAATCCTTCAGCAGTTTTTACTACTGCAGGAACCTATACTGTTTCATTAATTGCAACAACTTCTCATGGATGTACGGATACTCTTAGAGGAACTGTAACAATTAATTCTTTACCAAATGCTGATGCAGGAAGTGATGCAAATATTTGTCGCGGTACTACAACAACTTTAACTGCAACAGGTGGTACTGCTTATTTGTGGTCGCCAGGTGGTTCAAGTAATGCTACAATAAATGTTTCTCCAAATAATAATACTACTTACTATGTAACTGTTACTAATGCTGCAGGTTGTACAGCAAGAGATAGTGCACGTATAACGGTTATGGCTGTACCAATTGCAAATGCCGGAGCAGATAAAAGTCTTTGTTTAGGAGGTAATGTTAATCTTACAGCAACAGGAGGTGGAACATATTCATGGACTCCTGGAAATTTATTAGGGGCATCAGTATCTGTTAATCCAGCTGCTACTACTAATTACATTGTGACGGTTACATCTTCTAACGGATGTACAGCAAAAGATACCGTAAAAGTTAATGTTAATCAATTGCCAATTGCAAATGCCGGACCTGATCAAACAATTTGCGAAGGTGTTACCGCAACACTAACTGCAACAGGTGGTTCTACTTATTACTGGCAGTACAATGGTGCAACTACATCTACTGTATATGTTAATCCTATTGCGAATTCTTCGTATGTGGTTACCGTTACATCAGCAGCAGGTTGTATAAAAAAGGATACAGTTAATGTAAACTTAGTTGCGAAGCCTATTGTAACATTACCAAATGCATTCTTCTGTACTGGTTTTAGTACAGTGCTAAATGCTGGAAATCCTGGTATGACTTACGATTGGTCACCAACTGGCGAGTCTACTCAATCTATCGTTGTTTCTACAGCAGGTGTTTATCAGGTTGTAGTAACTAATGCAGCCGGTTGTCAAGGAACTGCTGCTTCAACAGTAATTGAAAGCGGAAGTAATTTGTCTTCGAATGCTGTAAATGCTATAGCTTGTCAAGGTTCAAATATTACTCTTAACGCAGGAAATAGCGGGGTGAGTTATTTATGGAGTAATGGTGCAACATCACAAACAATTAATGTGAATACTACAGGATCCTACACTGTAACAATAACGGATGCTAGTGGCTGCTCAGGTTCAATAATAAACAATGTAACAATTCATCCAAAGCCAACAGCAAATTTTGTTGCTTCAAATGCATGTTTAGGTCTGTCAACAACATTAGTTGATGGTTCCAATTTAAGTTCAGGAAATATTATGTCATGGAGCTGGACGTTGCCAAACGGAATGCTGTCAAATACACAGTTCTTTAACTACACATTCCCATCTGCTGGAACATACCCTGTTAAACTAATTGTAACTTCAGGTAATGGCTGCGTTGATTCTATAATTCAAAATGTTACAATATATCCTGTCCCAACAGCGCAGTTTTCTGAAAGTACAGTATGCGAAGGCAATGCTACTGTGTTTGCAAATCAATCTAGCATTTCTGCAGGTTCAATCTCGACTTACTATTGGAATTTTGGTGATGGCTCAACTGGAATAGGTGTAGCTCCTTCACATACTTATGCAAGTGCAGGAAATTATATTACTACTTTAGTTGTTCAGTCTGCTTTAGGTTGTATTGATACTTTAATTCAATCATTAAATGTCAATCCAAATCCTATTGTATCATTTTCAGCTAACGATGTTTGTCATGGTGATTCAACTGAATTTATCAATTCTTCTTATGTACCCAATGGAATTCTAAGTGATATTAACTGGGATTTCGGTGACGGTGCATCTTCTACAGATTTAAATCCGAAACATAAATATGTACAACCAGGAACGTATCAGGTAACATTATCGGTTGGTTCTGATCAGGCTTGTAATAAAATATATTCTAAAGATGTAACAGTAAATGCACGACCATCAGCAGCTATTTTAGCTGGTAATGTTTGTGATGGTTTGCCTGTTTCATTTGTAGATAATTCAACAATATCATCAGGAACAATCTCAGGATACTATTGGAATTTTGGCGATGGAACTGGAAGTAATAATCAAAATGAAACTCATCAGTATTTATTAGCTGGTACTTATAATGTAGTTTTATTAGCTACTTCTGATAAGGGTTGCTTAGGTGTTGCTGCTGCGAATACAACGGTGTTTGATATGCCTTTAGCCGACTTCTCAACTTCTTCAAGTTGCGAAGGTGCTGCTACAAATTATACTGATTTATCTGTAATTCCTAATGGAACAATTAGTTCTTGGGATTGGTCATTAGGTGATGGAAATACTGCATCAGGTAATGCACCATCTCATACCTATGCGAATCCAGGAAATTATATTATTTCATTAGTGGTGACATCGGCTTCAGGTTGTAAAGATACATTGGAAAAAACTATCAGTGTATATCCAGTCCCGTTAGCTAACTTTGCTTCAGGCAATGTTTGTTTAGGTGATACAACAAATTTCTTCGATCAGTCGCAGGTTTTAGGTGGAAGCCCTTTTACTTACTCATGGAATTTAGGTGATGGAACTACAAGTTCTATTGGAACTCCTTCCCACTTATATGCAACAGCTGGAACATTCCCTGTATTATTAACTGTTACAACACCATTTGGTTGTTCTAATACAATCATGCAAATGGTAAATGTATACGATCATCCAAATACAGATTTCATATCTGGCAATGTTTGTATGAATAGTCCAACTTTATTCATGGATGCATCAACAGTAAGTGATGGAACAATTACTGGTTGGTCATGGACATTAGGTGACGGAACAAATGCAACTGCACAAAACCCTTCACACTTTTATAATACACAAGGTGTTTATACAATAACATTAGAAACCACTTCCAACCATGGTTGTAGATTATCGGTGATTGATTCTATTGAAGTTTACGGCTTGCCAACACCTTCTCCAATATCAGGCACAGGTTGCGTAAACAATAACATTTCGTTAATGGATACTTCAAGCGGTCCGAATAATAATATTACAACATGGGAATGGGATTTTGGTAATGGTATCATCAATACAAATCCAACTGTAAGTACTTCATTCGCTACTTCGGGTACGCATACCGTTAGTTTGACTACCACAAATGCAAATGGTTGTCGTGCAACAAACATTGTAAATGTGATTATAAGTCCTTTACCAGTTGCTGGATTTATTCCTTCTGATGCTTGTGCAAATAGTAGCACTGTATTTACAAATACTTCTACAATTTCGTCAGGAACTATTTCAGGATACTTCTGGGATTTTGGTGATGGATTTGGAATATCTACATCTGTAAATCCATCGTATTCTTATTTACAACCAGGTACATATACAGTAACAATGATTGCAACAAGCAATGAAGGTTGTTCAGATACAATTACACATATAGTTACAATTTTCCCTCTGCCAGTTCCAAATTTCTTGCATATCTCAGCTGCAGGTTGTGGTCCATTGGTTGTTAACTTTACAGACTCGTCTTATATCGCTCAAGGTAGTGTGATTGCATGGTTCTGGGATTTCGGTGACGGTAAATCATCTACGTTAGAAAACCCTTCACATACGTATGAAGCAAGCGGTACTTATAATGTAACCTTAACGGTAACTAGCAACAACGGTTGTGAAAATTCAATTACGGTTCCAAATATTGTGACTGTTTATCCTGCGCCAATTGCAGAGTTCGAACCAGATCCAGCTCAAACTTCTATCATACATCCAGAATTTAATTTCACGAATTTAACCTCTGGTGGATTAACATATCAATGGACATTCGGTGATGGAACAGGTAATAGTCAGTTTGAACCAAATCACATGTACGCTGATACTGGCACCTACATGGTAACGTTATACGTAACTAACTCATACGGCTGTCGCGATACTGTTAAACATCCAGTACGCGTATTGCCTGAGTTTGAATGGTGGGTTCCAAATGCGTTTAGTCCTAATGAGGATGGTGTAAACGATGGATTCAATGTAAAAGGAATTAGCATTGTTGATGTGAAGCTATCGATCTTTAATCGCTGGGGAGATCAAATCTTCTATAGTGAAGGAAGAAATAATAGAGATTGGGATGGAAGTGTAGTGGGTGTTCCAACAAAAGCACAAGAGGGGGTTTATGTGTATCAGGTTAAAGTGCAAGATGTGTGGGGTAAGTTCCACGAGAAGGTGGGACAAGTGTTTTTAGTTCGCTAGTTCTTTAAATTGCTCATAACGAAAAAATCCCCGACGGTTATCATCGGGGATTTTTATTTGCCGTTAGTACAACTATCGTAAATCGACTATTTCAACGCCTGGATATTTCGCTTTGTTGAAACTAAACAAATCATCTGTGAGAGTAGCATTAGGAGTAAACTTTACAATCGAGTAGGTGTAAATATTTCCATTCTTATCAAAAACTTTAGCCTCGCTCACATATTTACCAACTTTATCAATTGTTAATTGAATTTTAATATAATTCTTTTTGTTGTCATCAGGAGTTAATTCAATTAATTGAATTGCTTTGCCAGCAACTTTTTTTTCCGCTAAGAATTTAGATTTAAATCCTTTTTCATACATTGTAAAAATGGTAGTAGGGGAGATAGCGTCCACCATAGGCTTATTATCACTAATCTGCACTTCATTCGATTCTTTCATATAGGTCCATGTTGTTTTTCCATCACACATTACAGTCTGACCACTCATGGCAAAATTGTAAGCAGCACCTTTTAATGAAACAGTACCGCTTTGCACAGTAGTTTTCTTCGATTTCTGATCTAATAGGTTAAGCTTAAAACTTGTTGATACTGACTTATACGATTTATATTTAGCACTAACACCTTTTAATATTTCCTGCGCTTTGGGATCTGTTTGAGCCATTAACTGACTAGCTATCAAACCTAATGTCACTATCGTAAGCAAACACTTTTTCATAGTCCTTTTTTAAAATGAGAACGCAAATATACACTTCTTATGTATAAATGAAATTACGTAATCATTTACCGCGGATATTTTTCAGAAGTTCTTCTAAATGATGCATGTCTTTAACACGGACTTCACGGGCTCTACTTCCTTCAAAAGGCCCAATAATGCCAGCTGCCTCTAACTGATCCACTATACGACCAGCGCGGTTATAACCCAGCTTCAAACGGCGTTGTAAAAGAGATGCGGAACCCTGCTGATACTGAACCACCATACGAGCTGCTTCTTCAAACATCGAATCTAAATCATCGCCACCCATATCGCGACCACCACCACTATCACCTTCATCCGTTGAATATTCAGGAAGGATGTATGCATTTGAATATCCTCTTTGATTTCCAATAAAGCTGGTGATTGAATCTACTTCTGGAGTATCTACAAAAGCACATTGCACACGAATTAAATCAGAGCCATTGCTTAATAACATATCACCGCGACCTATTAACTGATCAGCACCACCAGTATCAAGAATTGTTCTTGAATCGATTTTAGAAGTCACCTTAAATGCTAATCTAGCCGGGAAATTAGCTTTGATAGTGCCAGTTATAATGTTTACTGAAGGTCGTTGCGTTGCAATGATTAAGTGAATGCCAATGGCACGAGCTAACTGCGCTAAACGAGCAATAGGTGTTTCAATTTCTTTACCTGCGGTCATAATTAAATCCGCAAACTCATCCACTACTAAAACGATATAAGGTAAGAAACGATGACCTTTATTCGGATTTAATTTTCGCTCAATAAATTTCTTATTGTATTCTTTAATATTTCGTACCTGAGCTTCTTTTAATAACTCATAGCGGTTATCCATTTCAATACAGAGCGAGTTCACCGTATTCACTACTAATTTGGTGTCGGTGATAATAGCATCTCCATCACCAGGAAGCTTAGCAAGAAAATGTCGCTCGATGGTTTTAAATAAAGTCAACTCTACTTTCTTTGGATCGACTAAAACAAACTTTACTTGCGCTGGGTGCTTCTTGTATAACAAGGAAACAAGTATTGCATTTAATCCAACCGACTTTCCCTGACCTGTTGCACCTGCCATTAACAAGTGAGGCATTTTAGCTAAGTCAGCAATAAAAATTTCATTTGAGATAGTTTTGCCTAATGCAATTGGTAAGTCGTAGTCAGTATTTTGGAATTTTTCAGATGCCATTATCGAACGCATACTTACCACATCTGGATTCTGGTTCGGTACTTCGATGCCGATAGTTCCTTTACCAGGAATTGGAGCGATGATACGAATACCTAAGGCTGCTAAACTAAGCGCGATATCATCTTCTAGATTTTTAATTTTCGAAATTCGAATACCTGCTTTAGGTACAATTTCAAAAAGTGTTACTGTAGGTCCAACTGTTGCTTTGATACGCTCAATTTCGATATCATAGTGACCAAGTGTTTCAATAATACGCTTTTTATTCGCTTCTAACTCAGCCATTAATTCATCCTTCGACAATTGCGACCGATTCGATGTGTAATTTTCTAATAAGTCGAGCGTTGGATATTGATAACTGCTTAAGTCGAGTGTTGGATCATATTCTCCTAATTGTTCCACTAAACTTGTTTCCTCGTCAGAAACCACATGTACACCTTCGGCAAGCCCATTAATATCTTCTTGCAATAAGGGTGCAATTTCTAAGGCTAGTGCGCCATCCTTTGAGGGCTTTTTAAGTTCAACAGCAGGTTCTAATTCGATGGGTTCTTCTTCAAGAAAATTATCGCCTAAATCATCTTCTTGCATTTCTGTTTGGAAAACAGTATCTGGGGTATCATCAATAATTTCAGGCCTTGTTTCACTTTTTATTTGATTTCCTGAATTTACTGTAGCCGTAATTGTGTCTAGAAGGGGATCAGGCGCGTTAGAAGATTCAATTTCATCGGAAGAGTTTTCTACTAACGAAGGGAGTTTAAACGCAAAGTTAAAAACGGCTACAGCGAATGCTAATCCAACAAATAAGAGTACAATACCAGCACCTACTTTTCCTAAGGATAATTCTAGTGCTTCATTAATGGTTGCTCCTAATCCACCGCCTAAAAATTGTAAATTGGAATTATTCCATACTAGATAAGAACAAAATGCAGGTATGAATAACAAACTAAAAAAACTATAACGCAAGGTTTTCTTAAAAGGCAAAAGTTCAATACCGAATAAAATTTTAAATCCTGGAATTATACTTAACAAAACAAAAGTGTAGGAAGCAATACCAAACCAATTGTACATAAACTGATGCGATATGATAGCACCGAATTTACCGAGCCAATTATCTACCTTATTTCCTTTATGAAAAACTAGGTCGAACCATGAACCGCTCACAAGGTTTTGATCATTTTTCCAAGTAAAGAAATAAGAAGTGAAAGCGATTAAAAGAAAAACAGAAACAACAATCAGCAACATGCCACTGATTTTGAATGTTCGTTCATCACGAATAAAATTAGCTATTAGGCCAGGCTCATTCGAAGGAGATGTTTTTTCTTTCTTTGCCTTTTGTTTTTTATCGCGTACGGGCGCAATTTCTTCTTCGGGAGTTTCTTCAACTTCCAATTCTGGTTCTTGCTTTTTAGGCTTTAAAACATTACCATTTCCTGCCATATAATTTTTTGTGTAAAAAGTAAAAATACCAAGGAGAGCATTACTGATTCGCTCTATAGGAACGAGTTATTCAACAATATTGTGTGTAAAACTAATTTTTTAGAATAATTTGTTTTTCCAAATGCCGATTCATTTCAAATTACATTCGAATATGATTATTTCAAACTGATATTTTACAACTTCAAAAAACAATTTTGTTGTTAAAATGGCCTCAGTTTATTCGGTTTTTTTAGAAGTGAAAAATGCGTTAAGCAAATTTAGAAGTTCCGAACTTGAGAGGAAATCACTGAATTTGTAGCGATTTTTTACTAGAAAAAAATTTGCTTGCAAAAGAATAAAGTGCAGCCTTGACTTTTTCTTTGGTTCTTTCATTTTGTGTCAAGACAAAAGAAAGAACGTATCGTAAACATAATTTAAGTTCAATAATTTTCTATGTGACAAATAATAAAGAATGGTACATTAGAAATACGGGCGCTTCGAGTCCCTCAGCGACCGATATTGGTTGATATTCTTCAATTCAAAACAAATCATAAATCATTTCCCAAAATCCCTTTCAATTCCTTAAATTTGCATCATAATTTTTAAAAATATTTTTATCATGAAAATTGAGCAAATTTATACAGGATGTTTAGCACAAGGTGCTTACTATATAGAATCAAATGGAGAGGTGGCAGTTATTGATCCGCTTCGTGAGATTCAACCATATTTAGACAGAGCAGCTAGAGACAATGCAAAAATCAAGTACGTATTAGAAACTCATTTTCACGCTGACTTCGTATCTGGTCATGTTGACTTAGCGAAGGCATCAGGTGCTACTATTGTTTTCGGACCTAATGCAAATCCTAGTTTTGAAGCAAAAATTGCAGTTGACAAACAAGAGTTGAAATTAGGTGATGTTACTATTACGGTATTACATACTCCCGGACATACGATGGAGTCGTCGTGTTATTTATTGACTGATAAAGATGGAACTCATAAAGCTGTCTTTACTGGTGATACGTTGTTTATTGGAGATGTTGGTCGCCCCGATTTAGCGCAGAAAAGCGATATCACGCAAGATGATTTAGCAGGATTTTTATATGAGTCACTTCGTGCTAAATTAATGACCTTGCCTGATGATATTATTGTTTATCCTGCTCATGGAGCTGGTTCTGCTTGCGGAAAAAATATGAGCAAGGAAACCTTTGATACAATGGCGCATCAAAAAGCAACGAACTATGCCTTACGAGCTGATATGACAAAGGAAGAATTTGTGAAAGAAGTGACAGATGGATTATTGCCTCCTCCGGGATATTTCCCTTTGAATGTAAAAATGAATAAGATGGGATATGCTAGTATTACAGATGTTATCAAGCGAGGCACTACGGCTTTAAGCCCTTCAGCATTTGAAGCAGCAGCGAACGAAACTGGCGCATTAATTTTAGATACACGTTCAGCTCAGGATTTTGCAAAAGCTTTTATTCCGAATTCTATTTTTATTGGTATTGATGGAGGATTCGCTCCATGGGTAGGTACATTAATAACTGATATTGAGCAAAAGATTTTAGTGGTTGCTGATGCTGGTCGTGAGCAAGAGGTAATTACACGTTTAGCTCGTGTGGGCTACGATCACGCTATCGGATTTTTAGAAGGGGGCATTGACGCATGGAAGTCGGTAGGGAAAGAAGTAGACAGTATCGTTTCAGTCACTGCTGATGAAACAGCTGATAAAATGAGTGAGGGCTGTTTGGTGTTGGATGTCCGTAAGCCAGGTGAATATGATACAGAACATATAGTAGATGTAGAAAATATTCCGTTGGATTTTATTAATGATAATATGGCTTTTGTTCCGAAAGATGAACCAATATATATTCATTGTGCTGTTGGCTACCGTTCAATGATTTTTGTATCGATTTTAAGAGCACGTGGTTATCAGAATTTAATTTATGTGCAAGGTGGTTTTGGGGCGATTAAGAAAACGGGTAAGTTTGATTTTGTAAGTAACGACTTGCAGCAATAGCTAAGATTAAATACTAATCGAATCATAAAACCGTGCAGTGAAAGTTGTGCGGTTTTTTATTTGTGTAAAAAATCTTATTCTAGATAGAGTGTATTATGACAATATAAAGACTGCTTTGAAATAATCAATAAAATTCTTGTTTCATTCTTAGTATATTTGAAAAAATAAATACAAAACATGAAAATTAGATTTTTGTCAAAATAATTTTAGTTTTTACTACAATCGCATTGATTATAAATTCATGCAAAAAGGATGATAAAGCAGAAGGGATAGATAAAGAGCTTTTAGATATGTCAAGAAGTACGAATGGTTTTGTTTGGTATAAAAAATCAAGTGCATTGTTAAATAAAAGCTCAGGAACAGGACATTCATTTCCGTATTTAAGGACGAGGTACAATTCTATAGCTGCAAGTAAACTCGATTCTAATGGAATAATTCTTCCAGGAGTTACTTTTCCTGAAGGGTCTTTGATTGTAAAAGAGCTTTATTCTAATACATCAACATTAAGTCGTTATGCAATTCTCTATAAGAAATCAGGCAGAGCTGAAACGGATGCTAAAGGTTGGATTTGGGGTTATGTAAATGCAGATGGAACAGTTGCTTCACCTGCTTCCGAAAAAGGCAATTCGTGTATCAATTGTCATTCGCAAACAGGTAGTATCGATTATATGTTAATGAACAAATATTTTCCATAGTCTGTAAATAGTAATTACTTTATAAATTATCAGAATTAACAATTGATAAAGGTTGATTTAAATTGATCTCTTTTCTAAATATTTTTTAAACAAAACAGTTTAAATAGATTCGAAAAATATCAATAGAATTAAATACTATCCCAACAAAAAAACCGCCTACTATACAGTAAGCGGTTTTTATTTTTATTTTAAATTTTTCTTATTAATCGTGGTCGTGCATTCCTGGTGTATGCGCGTGTCCGTGAGTTAATTCTTCTTCAGATGCTTCACGTACCTCAACTACTTGTCCATCGAATTGTAGCGTATGGCCTGCTAAAGGATGGTTGAAGTCTAATAATACTGTTTCATCATCAATAGAAAGAATCTTTGCTGCTAA
>CALQOD010000063.1 GCA_943332105.1 Chitinophaga pinensis
AACTTGATCGCCATCCCTTCGCCTTCACGAATAAGCCCCAATAACAAATGTTCGGTTCCAATATACTCATGACCTAATCGTAAAGCTTCTTCACGGCTAAATGAAATAACATCTTTTACTCTCGGAGAAAATTTTGCTTCCATAGTGTTTTTATAATTTTGGATTTTACGGATAAAATTAAAAAAGGTTTTAAGTATGTTTTTCTAAAACGATTTCATTCAAAAATCTTTTAAATTTTTGAATTATCAACCATACTAGCGTCTTTTTTATCACCAATTTCAATCTATTTTTTTGTTAATAATTACTCTAATATTTCCTCAAAAATATGCTTCAATTTGATTAACTTCGTGGCTTGTCGGTGGAGACTTATTAACATTGTTATCAATATTGATAATTTATTGTTTTCAAGCGATATTTCAACAACCAAAATTTAATAAAAACAATCAATAAAACCAATGGCTGAAGGCGAAAAGATAATTCGAATTAACATCGAAGATGAAATGAAGACTGCATACATCGATTATTCGATGTCTGTTATTGTGTCACGCGCATTACCGGATGTAAGAGATGGCTTAAAACCAGTACATCGTCGTGTATTATTTGGAATGCTGGATTTAGGAGTAATGTCGAATCGACCGCATAAAAAATCTGCGAGAATTGTAGGGGAAGTATTAGGTAAATATCATCCACATGGTGATACTTCAGTTTACGATGCAATGGTTCGTATGGCACAGGAATGGTCATTAAGATATACTTTAGTAGATGGACAAGGAAACTTCGGATCTGTGGATGGTGATAGTCCGGCAGCAATGCGTTATACAGAAGCAAGATTAAAGAAGATTGCAGAAGAGATGTTGAATGACATTGACAAAGACACTGTTGACTTTAAACTAAACTTTGACGATACATTAGAAGAACCAACGGTTTTGCCTTCTAAAATCCCAAATTTATTAATAAACGGTGCTTCAGGTATCGCGGTTGGCATGGCAACAAATATGGCTCCGCATAACCTTACCGAAGTATTGAAGGCTATTATTGCTTACATTGACAATAAAGACATCACGATTGAAGAGTTGATGAAGTATGTTAAAGCCCCTGATTTTGCAACTGGTGGAATTATTTATGGTTACGCTGGGGTTAAGGATGCTTTAGAAACGGGAAGAGGACGAATTGTAATCCGTGCAAAGGCAATTATAGAGAATTTAGATAATGGAAGGGAAAAAATTATCGTAACTGAAATTCCTTACCAGGTTAACAAGGC
Organism: Chitinophaga pinensis; assembly: GCA_943332105.1. GTDB lineage: Bacteria > Bacteroidota > Bacteroidia > AKYH767-A > OLB10 > CAINEC01. The sequence continues at coordinate 1,262 of CALQOD010000063.1, forward strand.
GGATATGATTAAGAAAACCGCTGATTTAATCAACGAAAAGAAAATTGAAGGCATATCAGATATTAGAGATGAGTCTGATCGCGACGGAATGAGAATCGTTTACGAAATCAAACGCGATGCGATGGCCAATGTGGTTTTAAATAACCTATACAAATACACCGATTTACAAAACTCTTTTAGCGTAAATAATATTGCATTGGTGGGTGGTCGTCCGATGATGTTAAATCTTAGAGATTTGATTCATCATTACGTGGAGCATCGTCATGAGATATTAATCCGTAAAACACGGTATGAATTAGCGGAAGCAGAAAAAAGAGCACATATTCTAGAAGGATTATTAATTGCGTTAGACCATTTGGATGAAGTAATTGCGTTAATCCGCAAGGCCCAAACTCCTGACGAAGCCAAAACAGGATTGATAACTAACTTCCAATTAAGTGAGATTCAGTCAAAGGCTATACTCGAAATGCGTTTACAGCGTTTAACAGGATTAGAGCGTGATAAAATCCGCAATGAGTATGCTGAAATCATGAAAATGATAGAAAACTTCAAAGCGATTTTATCAGATGATGTTTTAAGGATGAGTATTTTAAAAGGTGAAATGAACGAAATGCTAGAGAAGTATGGCGATGAAAGAAGAACAGAAATCGTTTACATAGCAGATGATATTTCAATGGAAGATATGATTGCTGATGAAGCAGTTGTTGTTACCATCTCTCATTTAGGCTATATCAAGAGAACTCCATTAAACGAGTACCGCACGCAAAGCAGAGGCGGTAAAGGAGCAATGGGGACTGCAACACGAGATGAAGATTTTGTTGAACACTTGTTTGTTGCAACCAACCACAACTACTTATTACTATTTACGGAAAAAGGTAAATGTTTCTGGTTACGAATTTTTGAAATTCCAGAAGGAAGCAAAACCTCAAAGGGCAGAGCTTTGCAAAACCTGATTAATATCTCACCAGGTGACAAGGTAAGAGCCTTTGTTAACGTTAACAATCTGGACCAGGAAGACTATCTAAACAATAATTATATTATTCTTTGTACAAAAGAAGGTACCATTAAAAAGACCCAGCTAGAAGCTTATTCTCGTCCACGTCAGAATGGTATTAATGCAATTACCATTAACGAAGGGGATGAGCTATTAGAAGCACGTTTAACAAACGGAACAAACGAAATTTTATTGGCAGTGAAATCAGGTAGAGCAATTCGCTTTAACGAAAGCAAGGTTCGTCCGATGGGCCGTAACGCTGCCGGAGTTCGTGGGGTTTCTTTTGATGAGTCGAATGATGAGGTAATCGGAATGGTTTGTATATCCGACAAAAATAAAGAGACCATTTTAGTCGTTTCAGAAAAAGGCTTCGGAAAACGTACAGATATTGAAGATTATCGCGTTACTAACCGTGGAGGAAAAGGAGTTAAAACGATTCAAGTCACAGAGAAAACTGGAAATCTAGTAGGAATTAAATCGGTTGTTGATGGCGATGAGTTAATGATTATCACTAAAAATGGTATCACCATCCGTATGTCGGTTAACGGTTTAAGGGTTATGGGACGTGCTACTCAAGGTGTTAAAGTAATCAAGCTGGGTGAGGACGACGATATCGCATCAGTAGCTAAAATTGAAGAAAGCGTTTTAGCTGCCGAAGGTCAAACGGAAAATGGAGAAGATTTAGTAATTGAATCCCCAGTTGCAGAAGCGGACGGAACTACGGAGACAACTACGGAGACACCAAATACAGAAAATCCTGCATCTGATGATGACCAAAACAATCCTGAAACACCGAACGAAAATACTGACATATAAACTTTAGCTAAAATTCATAAAATAATACAAATGAACAAGTTATCGAAAATAATTACGTTACTAATATTTGTAGGATTCAGTTCCTTTGCTCAAAAAGCGGAGTTACAATCAGCAATCAACTATGTTAAATGGAACGATTTAGAGAAAGCCAAAGCGTCTATCGACAATTGCACCTCTAATGAATCGACAATTGGAATGGCAAAAACCTGGTATTGGAGCGGGTTTATTTACCAATCAATAAATGATAGCAAAGATGAAAAACTTGCGCTGTTAAAGACCGGAGCATTAAATCAGGCCTTTAAATCGTACCAGAAAGCTTTAGAATTAGACGCTAAAACCAACGATTATACCCAGGAAATTAGCGAAAAAATGAGAAATATAGCATATAGCTATATGGATCAGGGAATAAATAACTTCCAGGAGAAGAAATACGAAGAAGCTTTAACGAACTTTGAAATTGGCATTAAGGTTAAGAAAGATTTCTTCAATCAAACCGACACAAACGGAATAAGTAACTGCGCATTGGCAGCTTATAAATCAGGACAGTACACCAAAGCAGCCTTGTATTATACCCAGGTAATTAGCTTAAATGCTGGAGAAGCAAAGACTTTCATTGCATTATCAAATTCGTATTTAAATCAAAACGATACGACTTCAGCGTTAAAAACATTAGGTCAAGGTATTTCAAAATACCCTCAGGATAAAGACCTTACAAGTCGTCAATTCAACTTATACTTAATTAGCGGTAAAGCAAATGAAGCATTTACGGAAATCGAAAAGTCTATCCAATTAGATCCAACAAACGCTAGTTTATACCTCAATAAAGGAATTTTAGCAGAGCAATTAAATAAACCAGAAGAAGCAGAATCTGCTTATAAAAAAGCTATTGAGTTAAACGGTGGAATATTTGATGCTCAATACAATATGGGCACTTTTTATTACAATCAAGGGGTAGAAATGAATAGAAAAGCCAACGATATTAAAGACAATACTAAATACGCAGCTGCTAAAAAGCAGGCTGATGCAAAATTCAAAGAAGCATTGCCATATTTAGAAAAAGCATTTGAAATCAACAGAAAGGATTCTGGTGTTTTACAATCACTTAAAGTATTGTATTCAAGGGCAGGTAATCAAGAGAAAGTGAACATGATTAACAAGGCTATCGAAGAAGCCAAGAAATAAAGCAATTACTTCATAAGAGGGCCTAAAACCCTCTTTTTGAAGTAATTGCTATTTAACATAATATTAATTATATTACAAATTGTTTTGACTGAATTGATTGTAATCAGGTAGTTTTCTTGATTTAATTCGGGCTGTATCCATATTAAGATCAGCTAATGAGATGACAACATATTTGGAATTTTCTAGACTGGTGTACTCGTAATCGTAAATGCAAAATGTTACCGAATCTCGATTAAACTTTTTGTGGGTGAAGTACTGGAAATTAAATTCCATTTCAATCAACAAGCCTTTATGAACTTGTTTATCGCCCAATCTGAATAACGATTCTAAAATCCGTCGATTCTTACGCAACACATTATTGACATTGCGTACATAATTATTGACATTTCCATTTACTCTGTTATTGTAAACATTCCGGCAGGAATCTGAACAAAACTTTTTGTCAACACGGCCCCGAAGCAGGTCGGAACATTCTAAACAGTTGTTGTTAATGATCATAGTTATTTAGTTTAAAAGTTAATATGCTTTAACTACCAAGCATTGATTATGGAGAATTACAAAGACATCCACTATCAAATGTTGAAATCAAAAATAGAACAAGCTTTTTCATAAACAAGTGTTTATGAATGTAACTATTAACAGCTAGTTGTTAAATTAAATAGCAAAGGCATAAACAGACTTTTTCATTCTACAAACAGCTAATTAATTGGATTAAAAAAAATTAAATTTTAAGTTAATCGTTTGTAAACGACTATAAATGTTTAAAAACCGAATAATCATTTTATCTACTTGCATCTTTGCGGTGTTAATTATTAAGGTTTTCCGGAAGCCTTATTTAAAACCAAACTATAAAATATGAAAAACCTAAAAAACAGAGTCAATTTAATTGGCAACTTGGGAACCGACCCAGAAATCAAAACGCTAGATGGCGGACAAAAAATTGCTAAAATCGCAATCGCGACTAACGAAAGCTACAAAAACAACAAGGGCGAAAAGGTGACAGAAACGCAATGGCACAACCTAGTAGCTTGGGGAAAAACAGCCGAGTACTTAGAAAAATATGCAAAAACTGGAAGTAAGGCTGTGGTTGAAGGAAAACTAGTCAATCGGAACTATACCGACAAAAACGGTATTAAGCGCTTTATTACTGAAATTGTTGTTAATGAGGTGATGTTATTTGGTGCGGGCGTTCGAAACGAGGTTGATTGATTGATTTCGGCAAGGCTTTTTGGTTGTCGGGCTCGTTCATTTTTTAATAATAGCCTTTGATTTTTACTAAAAAGCATAAAAGTCGGTGTTTAACATATGTTAGGCACCGCTTTTTATTTTATTTCCCTTCGGCGGTAAAACTGACAATTTTATCAGCAGCCCGTTGCGATGCACCTGAGCCTCCTAGTTTTTCTTTTAACAATTGATAATCGGCTAAAAGTTGTGTCCTTATATTCGGTTCTAAAATTTCATTCAAATGCAACGTAATATTCTTCGTATTTAACTCATCCTGGATAAGTTCTTTAACCACCATTTTATCCATAATCAGATTTACTAGCGATATATACTTGACTTTGATAATTCGCTTGGCAATTTCATAGGATATTTTGCTTCCTCTATAACAAACAACTTCGGGCACATTAAACAAAGCTGTTTCTAGAGTAGCTGTTCCGCTGGTTACTAATGCGGCATGGGCATTTTGTAATAAAGCATATGTTTCGCCCTTTACCAATTTAACAGGATACTTCTCGGTAAATGGCTTGTAAAAATCCAATTCCTGACCAGGAGCTGCCGCCACCACAAACTGATATTCCTTAAAGTCGTTGGCTACAGAGAGCATAATGGGCAACATGGTATTTATTTCCTGCTTACGACTTCCAGGCAATAAGGCAATAATTGGTTTTTCTAAAAGACTATTTCTTATGCGCCAACTTGAATCAGGAATTCCGATATCTTGAATAGCGTCCAATAAAGGATGACCAACAAAATCAACCTTAAAATCGAAGCGATTATAAAAATCCTTTTCGAATGGCAGAATCACGAGCATTTTATCAATATCTCTTTTTATCTGATGAACGCGAGATTTTTTCCAAGCCCAAATTTGTGGAGAAATGTAATAAACCGTTTTGAAATTATGTTTTTTTGCAAATGAAGCAATGCGTAAATTAAATCCTGGATAATCAATAAAGATGACCACATCAGGAGAAAACTGAAGAATATCGTTTTTACAAAGCTTGATATTCTTAGCAATAGTTGGAAGATTATTAATCACTTCGACAAAACCCATAAAAGCAAGATCACGATAATGTTTGACGATTTCTACTCCCTCGGCCTGCATCATATCGCCGCCCCAGCAACGGAAGATAGCGTCAGAATCTTTGACTTTAAGCTCCTTAATTAGATTAGCTCCGTGTAAATCGCCCGAGGCTTCACCAGCAATGATATAATACTTCATAATCGGCTTACAACTATTTAAATTATAGACTAAATTATTAAATCAATGCCATTTAACAGAGTTTAAATGCTGAATTGCATAATGAGCAGTTAAATCAAATTGAACCGGCACCACAGAAACATAGCCGTTTTTCAAAGCCCACTCATCGGTATCATCGCCTTTATCAAGATTTACAAATTCACCTCTCATCCAATAATACTTTCTTTTGTGAGGATCCATGCGCTCATCAAAAGTTTCTACCCATCTTGCATTTGCTTGTCGACAAACTTTTATGCCTTTAATTTTCGAAATCGGCAATCGTGGAATATTAACATTTAACAATGTTCCTTCCTGCAATCCAATTTTCAAAATTCGCTTGACAATGATTTTTGCGTAATGTTTTGCAACCGTAAAATCAGCATCAATATTAAAATCACATAGACTAAATCCTATAGACGGAATTCCTTCAATAGCACCTTCAACAGCTGCGGACATTGTTCCGGAATAAATTACATTGATGGATGAATTCGAACCGTGGTTAATTCCTGAAACTAAAATATCTGGCTTACGATGTAAAACTTTATTCACCGCCAACTTAACACAATCGGCCGGCGTACCAGAACATTGATAAGAATCCACACCACTGAAAACATTTACCTTGTCGAGGCGCAGTGGTTTATTAATAGTGATAGCATGTCCCATACCTGATTGAGGACTATCGGGCGCAACTACCACTACCTCCCCTATCGTTTTCATTATTTCAACAAGATTCCTTAACCCAGGTGCAGTAATACCATCATCGTTTGTAATAAGAATAGTAGGCTTAACTGCTTTCTTAATTACTTTATTCTCCGTTTTTAATTTTTTATTTACTGTTTTCATAGCAATAATTTTATCTTGATTTTTCAGCCAACATAGGAACGAATTTAAATTTAGTCAATTCAATAATTTCCGTTTCAGTTGCTGATTTTTTTAAAACAGTCGTCATAATTTGCTCATTACCACTACCTACAGGTATTACTATCAAACCGCCAACTTTTAATTGATCTACCAATGCAGGTGGAATCAAAGGCGCGCCACAGGTAACTAAGATTTTATCATAGGGCGCAAATGCAGGATGACCTTTAAATCCATCACCAAAAAATGATTTTATTGAATTATATCCAAGAGCTTCAAACTGTTTTTTTGCTTCAGCATGTAATTCACGAAAACGCTCCATTGTAAATAACTTAACACCTAATTCAGCCAAAACACAAGATTGATAGCCAGAGCCAGTTCCAATTTCCAACACCTTTTCATTCTTCTGCGGATCGAGAAGTTGTGTTTGAAATGCAACCGTATATGGCTGAGAAATAGTTTGACCACATGATATCGGAAAAGCTTTATCATCTTGATAAGCAAAATCGAGAAAGGCGTTATCCATAAAAAAGTGTCGTGGAATCTTACCTATTGCCTCTAAAACGAGATGATTTTCTATTCCCTTTTCTTTTAATTGATCTACCAGCTTCCTGCGCAGTCCTTGATGTTTAAACGAATCAACTTTATTCACATTACAAAATTAGAAGCTATCTGCATTGTTATGTCAAACAGAAAAATTATCTTACAATAGTTTTTAACAATGAAAATTGCCGAAAAAATATGGTAATTTTGCAGAAAATTTGAGCAATGCTAAAGATTGGTGTTTTAGGAGCAGGTCATTTGGGTAAAATTCATATCAATCTTTTAAAAGAAATTGATTCTTTTGAATTAGTTGGATTCTATGACCCAGATGAGTCGAAAGCGGAACAAATCAAAGATGTTCCTTATTTCAAATCGATGGATGATTTAATGGCAAATTGTGATGTAATTGATATTGTTACCCCCACAGTTAATCATTTTGACTGTGCGGTAAAAGCCCTTCGTTTATCTAAGCATATTTTTATTGAAAAGCCTTTGGCAAATACAGTTCAAGAGGCTAAAGAAATGATCTTGTTAGCAGAAGAAGCAAATGTTAAAGTTCAAGTTGGTCATGTTGAGCGATTCAATCCTGCTTTTATTGCTGCGCAACAATTTATAAAGCAACCCTTATTTATTGAGACACACCGCTTAGCTCAATTTAATCCAAGGGGTACTGATGTTTCAGTTGTACTTGATTTAATGATTCACGATATTGACATTGTTTTAAGCACAGTTAAATCAACCATAAAAAAGATTAGCACAAGTGGTGTTGCAGTTGTAAGCGATACTCCTGATATTGCCAATGCAAGGATTGAATTTGACAACGGTTGTGTTGCTAATTTAACGGCATCGAGAATTTCATTAAAAAATATGCGCAAAACTAGATTCTTTCAAAAAGACGCTTATATCTCTGTTGATTTTCTTAAGAAATCATCTGAAATAGTTCGATTAAAGGAAGTAGAGGGAACCCCAGATCCGTTTGCTATGACTATTGACCTTGGTGAAGGAAAAGGTTCGAAACAAATTTATTTTGAGAACCCGAAAATTCAAGAATCAAATGCAATTAAAGAAGAGCTTTGTTCATTTGCTGATGCAATTATAAATGACAAAGTACCAATGGTTTCTATTCATGATGGATATGAAGCGCTACATATTGCACATCAAATTGCAGATAAACTCAAAGGAGTTACCACATTAGCATAATATCATGAAGACTACAAGCAACTTATTACTTTTTTTCATTGCGATTATTGGAATTGCTGCATGTAATCCAGAAGAGAGTGAACCAGCCTACCTAGTAATAAACAATGTAACTATTTCATCGAATCCAACGACACAAGGAAGTAATTGTAGCAATGTAAAAGATGTTTGGGTTTATGTAGACAATCAATACTTAGGTACTTATCAATTACCAGCAAGAATTCCAGTGCTTGAAAGCGGCAACAAATCTGTTATTTTAAGAGCAGGGATTTTAGAAAATGGTATCTCAGCAACACATAGTGCTTATCCGCTATATGCAGCCAACAATAAATCAATTAATTTCATACCTGGGCAAGAATCAATTATTGACACATTTAATGTCGCGTATTTTCCAGCGATTCAATATACATGGTATGAAGATTTTGAGAAAGATGCAATTGGCGGTGGCTTTAGTTTATCGCCTGAGCCAAGTAATAATTTAGCGCCATTATCAACAGATTCTTTGGATGTATTTGAAGGTGTTCGTTGCTTGAAATTAAAAGTTGATGGAACAAATTACATTTCGGACATTGAAACTAACGGGGATGGATATGTACTTTACCGCGGAAAAGATATTTATCTTGAAATGAATTATAAATGTGATCATGCGTTTACTGTTGGTTTAAGAGGAATGTTAGCCAACGACAAACGAAATATTCCTATATTGCTTTTCAATCCATCTAGCATTTGGAAAAAAACCTATATCAATCTGAGTAAATTTGTAAATGCCAATTATGATGTTCCAAAATTTAAGGTGTATTTTTATTTAAACACTTCTCCTGGAGGATCTGAAGCAACGGTATACTTAGACAACTTGAAATTAATCAGCAATTAATAGATGAATAAGACGTTACAGGTTGTGAAATATGTTATTGCAGATTTACTAGCTGCTACCATCGCATGGGGCATATTTTATTTCTATAGAAAAGCACAAATCGAATCAGTACTTTTTGGCTATGTTCCTTTTCAACCTGATGATAATTTTTTCATTGGCATTACCATACTTCCTATATTATGGGTTACTGTTTATGCATTAATGGGTACTTATAACGACATTTATCGTAAGTCAAGATTAAAAGAGTTGGGACAAACATTCATCATTTCACTAATTGGTTGTTTACTAGTTTTTTTCATTTTACTTCTTGATGATACCATTATTTCATACAAGAGTTATTATAGTTCATGTGTTACATTATTTTTATTACAGTTTGGAATAACTTTTACTGCGCGATTTATTATTACAACTTTTACTTCAAGAAAAATTAAAGGGCGCAAAATTGGGTTTAATACTATTATCATAGGCAGTTCTCAAAAAGCTGTAGGATTATTTAATGAATTAGAATCAGAAGTATTGAGTCAAGGATATAAGTTTAAAGGATTCGTTCATGTTGACAATACAAATGGAAAATATTTTAAAGAGCAATTACCACATTTGGGGGGCATTGAAGATGTAGGTAAAATTATTGATGACAATAAAATAGAAGAAGTATTAATTGCAATTGAATCTAGTGAGCATGATTTTATTGGCAGAATCATCAACGATTTAGAAGACAAAGACATCATCATAAAGATAATGCCGGACATGTATGATATCTTATCAGGATCTGTAAAGATGACATCTATTTTTGGATCTCCTCTTATAATAATCAATCCTAGTTTAATGCCTATATGGCAACAATCATTGAAACGAATTATTGATATAGTGGTATCGCTATTTTTTTTAGTTCTTTTATCACCGCTCTATTTTATTACTGCATCGATTGTAAAATACACTACCAAAGGTCCAATATTTTTTGCACAAGAAAGAATGGGCTTACATGGTAATCCCTTTATTATTTATAAGTTTAGATCGATGTATATTGATGCTGAAAAAGGTGGGCCTATGTTATCAAGTTCTAGCGATTCACGCATTACTAAGTTTGGGAAGTTTATGCGTAAAATCCGATTGGATGAAATTCCTCAGTTTTACAATGTACTTATTGGAGATATGTCACTCGTAGGGCCACGTCCTGAACGACAATTTTTCATTGATCAGATTATGAAAGAAGCTCCTCACTACCGACACTTACATAAAGTTCGTCCAGGTATTACATCATGGGGTCAAGTGAAATACGGCTATGCAGAAAATGTGCAGCAAATGATTCAACGTTTGAAGTTTGATATCATCTATATTGAGAATATGTCGCTGGCACTTGATTTTAAGATTTTATTCTATACTGTTAGAATCATTCTACAACGCTCAGGAAAGTAAGTTTTGATTTACTTGCTCTACCCCTTCAGCTTCGCCTATTGGCAAGTCTGGCTTTGAACAATTAAATATTTTAAGTGGTACATTGATTTTTTCAAATACATCACGGATGTGGGTATCCGTTGTATCGGTAATAAAAATCTGCCCAAATGTTTCATTACTTACTAACTCCATTAAGCGTGTAATGCGATGAACATCTAACTTATCAAAAATATCATCCAACAGCAATAAAGGTTTAACACCACTGTATTCACTTATCAATTCAAATTGTGCTAGTTTAATTGCTAAAACAAATGATTTCTGCTGACCTTGAGAACCAATTTTACGAACGGAATGATTATTTAATAAGAGTTCCAAATCATCGCGATGAATACCTACCGAAGTGTATTGCAAGGCTAAATCTTTGTGAATACTCGCCTTTAATAATTCAGACATTGACTGCTCAGACAACTTCGATTCATATTGTAATCCGACCTGCTCTTTATCATCCGTAAGAAAAGAATAGTATTTATTAAAAACAGGAATAAATCGATCAATAAACTCTTTACGTATTTGAAAAATATGGCTACCTGCCTTTGATAATTGCTCATCGATAATTTGGAGTAGCGAATCATCTGGCATCATTCCTCGCGGCGTATTTTTTAACAATGAATTACGCTGCTGTAAAATACGATTATAACTAACTAGCATATCAAGATAATGATGGTCGTATTGACTGATTATATTATCCATTAAACGACGTCGCTCTTCTCCGGAACCAGTGATTAACACCTGATCGACTGGAGCAACCATTACAACAGGAAGAAGTCCGATGTGCTCACTTAACTTTTGATATTCTTTATGATTTCGCTTAACGACTTTCTTACTTCCCGATTTCATACCAATAAAGACCTCATCGGCAAAATCATTATCCTTCAAAAAGAATTTTCCGCCAATAGAAAAGTAGTTACTGCCATGCATAATATTGATGCTATCGGTAGAATGAAAATAGCTCTTACAAAGTCCTAAATAATGAATTGCATCAAGCACATTTGTTTTACCCGAACCATTAGGTCCTGTAAGCGCATTTGCTCCCTGATCGAACTCAAATTCAGCTTCTTTATAATTTTTAAAAGAAAATATCGTTAACCTCTTTAAATACATCTTTACAAAATTACATTTAAATTTAAACTCTTTAACCCTGATTAACCAATAAAAATTATATTTGATTCATTATGAAAAAATCAACCTTTAAAACCTCGTTATTTATTTTGATGCTCCTTTTTAGTGGAGCTCAATTAAACGCACAAAATAGTATTCGATTAGGTAATTCTGAAATAGAAAAAGTAAGAATCTATCAGAATGGCGCCTTTATAAGTCGCACTGTTAAAGCCAATCTTAATCCAGGTTTAAACGAAGTTGTGTTTGATGGATTATCACCTTACATTAACCCCAATAGCATAACAGTAAAAGGAATGGGTGATGCTACTATCATTGGCGTTAATTTTCAACAGAACTATTTAAAGGATCAGAAAAAATCGCCAGAGATTACTAAGCTCGAAACTGAACGAGATTCGTTTAATATTAAGCTGCGTTACATCCAAAATAAAATTGCAGCAACCAACGAAGGCATAGCAGTATTACAAGCGAACAAATCGATTGGAGGAAATAATAACGGAGTTATTGCGAATGATTTAATTGCGATAGTTGATTATTATGTAAAAAAGATAAACACCTTAAAAGATGACCTAATTGACTTAGGGTTGAAAGAACAAAAAACACAAGAGCAGATTAACAAAATCAATCTGCAGTTAAATGTATTAAACAACAAACAAAATCAGCCTGAAGGTAATATTGTTGTTACTGTTGATGCGAAAATAAAATCAGCAGTAACATTCGATTTCTCTTATTTAATCAACAGCAATGTAAGCTGGACACCTATTTACGATGTGCGCGTTAAGAACATCAACAACCCTATAGAGTTTATTTTAAAAGCGAAGGTTTATCAAAGTACTGGCGAAGACTGGACCAATGCAAACCTTACATTAAACACAGGTAATCCAACGGATGGCGCTCAGAAGCCAATATTATATCCATGGTATTTAAATTTTCAGATTTATAATTATAATGGAAAGACAAATAAAAGAATGGAAGCTGCTCCTTCGATGATGGCAAAAGATGATAAAATACTTTTTAATGGTAATGAAGCAGGCGAAACAATGAAATGGGAAAATACTCAGCTGATGGAAAACCAACTGAGCAATGAATATATCATTCAAAGCAAGTACACGCTAAAGAGTGGAAATTTAGAAACTCAGATTGAAATTAATCGCACGAATGCGAATGCCTATTACGAATATGCCTGTGCACCCAAATTAAATACTGATGCGTTTTTAATGGGACATATTCCTAATTGGGAAAATTTGAATTTATTGGATGCCCAAGGAACTGTTTACTTTGATGGTGCATACGTAGGAGTTTGTAGTATTCAAAATACTACGGTGAATGACACCTTGGATATTTCACTTGGGAAAGATGAACGAATTGCTGTTAAACGTACAAAAGTGAATGAGGTAACAGGAAGCAGTTTATTAGGTTCAAATAAAGAGAAAAAATGCTTGTATGATATTACAGTTAAGAATACAAAAAAGGAAGCCGTAACTGTGATTGTAGAAGAACAACTTCCAATCAGTCAAGATAAAGATATTACAGTAAATGCGCTTGAATTATCAGGAGGACAATTAAATGCTACAACCGGATTGGTCACCTGGAAAATTAGTCTGCAGCCTGGAGAAAGTGTTACTAAGAAATTTAATTTCTCTGTAAAATATCCAAAGGATAAAATAGTAAACGGACTTTAAGAAACGAGCTTTTTATAAATAGCAATAAAGCGGGGAATGGTAGCACTTCTATAAGCAAACGAAGACACCCATTCCCTGTTTTGTTTTGTGCAATTTTCAAGGTTGATTGTTAATGCTTCTACAAAAGGATTTTTATTTTCCTTTCTGATAACACCGTTCACACCATCTTTCATCCAAGAATTTGTAACGGATATGTCTGAGCAAACGGGTATGCATTCTGCACTTAGCGCTTCGAGCACACTCACCGACATACCATCGCTTTCAGGAATGCTTACATAAATTTTTGCACGCGAATACCAATTTGCATTTTGATCTGCATTGAGCCATCCAACAAACTCAACAGAATTGTTTAATTTACTTTTTTCGACTTGTTCTTTAAATACTTCTGTTTGCTCCCCTACTCCACCAATTACTAATTTCCAATCAGGATACTGTTGATAAAAACCAATAAAGTCATTTATAATTTTATCAATTTGATACAAAGATTTATGCAAGCGATTAGAGAAAATAATATTCTCTTTCAAACTAGCAGGAATTACTGGATCAATTCCATATTGAATAGAATAAATTTCCTTTTTAAAAGGATGGATTAAATCTTTTATAGCTACAATCATTGCATCGGCATCGGCAGTAATTACATTTGAATTTTTTAATGCATAGCTCACTAAAAATTTATTGAACGCATTTTGTTTTGGAACTAATAATACATCACTACCCCAAGCTGTAATAACAACTTTAATATTCAAATTTTTGCATGCACGAACAACAAATACTGCGAGGCGGTTGACTTGGTGTATATGTACGACATCAGGGCGATTTGTTTTTAAATACGCAAGTATTTTTTTATAATTCAATACCCATTGCAATGGATTAATGCTTCTGAATGAAAACAGAACCGAAGAG
>CALQOD010000064.1 GCA_943332105.1 Chitinophaga pinensis
GAAGGAAAAGAGATGGCGCTCAAAATTTATGCGAAAGCGAGAGCGGGATATCATCCTGTAACTACACAAACAATCGACGAACTATTAAACCATAAACAACAGTAAAATGAAAAAAACACTTGCTCTTGTTATTGCAATAGTATTAACTAATGCATCTCATGCACAAACAATTGTTCCTGATTCAACATTTGGAACTAATGGCAAAAAAACTTTTACCTTTTTCAACAACATCGACAGAAGTTTTGGAAGTGTTGTGCAAGAGAACAACAGAATAGTAATAGTTGGTTTAAGTCGAAATACTGCTAATACTAATTTCGAATTATGCTTTGCACGTTTTTATCCTTCGGGAATTATCGATAGTACGTTTGGTACGAATGGTAAAACGTCTGTATCAATGGGGCCACAACAATATATTGGAGGAATGACTCCCAAAATCAAAACGGACCAACAAGGAAGATTTGTTGCTGTAAATGCAGGTACAGGTCCCGGGGGCTCAGATGATATATTTATGTGTCGATTAGATTCAACCGGAATTATTGATAATAGTTTTAATAGTACAGGATCATTGTTTATTGATATAACCGGAAGTAATACATGGCCAGATATTGTGAATGCATTTGATTTTGATGCATCAGGAAATATTTATGCTGTTGGAGCAACAAGAAATGGCGGATCGCCATTGAATAACGATTTTGCCGTTGTAAAAATTACAGATAGTGGTTTGTTAGATCCAACTTTTGATACAGACGGAAAAAAACTATTTAATCCTACAAATGCGGCAGAATTTGGAAGAGGATTGCGCGTTCAGCCTGATGGAAAAATAATTATCGGAGGCACTGCAGGAGGAAAAATGTTTTTATTTAGAATTGATAGTACGGGTACTTACGACAATACATTTAATTCAAACGGACAAGTAACATTAACATCTGTTGGAAGCAGCTCGGATATGTACGATCTAACGCTGGATGATTCTAATCGTATTGTAGTAGGGGGCGTTTCATCAAGTAATGCGGCAGTGGTAAGATTAAATCAAAACGGAACATACGATACAACTTTTGCAGGCGTTGGAAGAAAGTTGATTTTGATTGGCGGTACTACGTCAACGTTAAGTTCATTGGCAATCGATTCAAACAATGCAATTGTTTTTGCAGGATCTAATACAGTTACTGGAGCAGGATTGAATTTTTATATTGCACGATTAACAGCGTCAGGTGTAATGGATAATACATTTAATACGAACGGTTATTATTCATTAGCAATAGGTACAGGTAGTGTAGATGATGAATGTGAGGGTGTGTCAATACTTTCTGATGGAAGATATTTTCTGAATGGAACAGTGGTGTATTCTTCTGCTGTAAATGAAGATGTAGGAATGTGTTTATTTAAACGCGTACCTCCAGTTCCTACAGGAATTAATACTGTTGAAGCAAAGAACTTAGATTGGTCGTTACAGGGAAACATTGTTGCCGACCAGTTGATTGTTAATTGTAAAAAAGAAATTACTTTCGGTTTATTATCGTTAGATGGAAAAATAATCTCAACAACTAATACATTGGTTGGAATTAATACGATTAATGTAAGCGACTTGTCGAACGGATTATATTTCTTAGCGGATTTGCGTACAGGCGCAAGCAAACAGTTTTTTAAACAATAATAAGCAGCATTTAAATCATAACTCCGGGAACCATCTCGGGGTTTTTTGTTGGCCATTGTTTTCAAAAATCTATTGTTAATAGCTAATCGTTTGTAAACGGATATCAGATTTTATCAAGCTTAGGTTTGATAAAAAAATGCTCAACCGATTTATAGTTTTCTTCTTGTTGGTTCCTGCTATTTCAGATGCACAACTTTATTACAAAGGAGGCATAAGCGCTACGTATAGCATGCAAAAAAACTGGAATGATAATCAGACGTCTTTCATAACACTTCAAACGGCTTGGCTAGTAGATTATCACAAGGAAAAAGATGAATCACATACTTTTCATCATCTTAACACAGAGGTGTCTTATGTCTATTATCCCGATTCTATCTGGAAAACAAATACTGATTACCTAAAGTTAAATTTACAATGGAATAAAAAGAAAAATAACAAATGGGAAAGGAACACTGCCCTTTTTTTTGCAACGCGGTATTTAAATAAATATAACAACAACATTCCTAACAACTATTGGCAAGAAGGATTTTTAAATCCGATGGAACTTTCGTTTTCTTATGGGTGGAGGAAAAGGGTGTTTAAAAAATCTTCGATCAACATATCTCTCAGTTCGTTGCGACTGATGGTCACACCTGCTAGTCGTGTTAACTTAAAAAACGAGGCCACAGTTCAATTTAAAAACAATACAACCATAACAGGGCAATATGGATTTCAGGCTCAAAATTTTATTAACGAAACATTTTGTAATGAGCGCCTGCTATGGATAAATGATAGTAGGGTTTATATCAATCAACTATCAGAAAAAGGGATTTTATTTGATGCGCACAACATCCTTGCTATAAAGATTTATAAATTTCTAGAAGTAAGAATTGACACTAAGCTGCAATATGATTATCTTATAAGCAGTAAGCTAAGGTTTAAACAAGAAGCTTTGCTAGGGGTTTATTATAGCAGTAGCAAGAAGAAAGCAAACAACGATTAAAGTAAAAACCATGATGATTTTTTCACTTCCTGTTGTATATTTGCGTTCCTTAAAAAATCGATAGCTATGTTAATGAATGAGAGAATAGCCAATTTTCCGCAGCAAATGCGCGAGGCAATTACAATAGGCGAAAACGCACATTTGAGTGCATCAAAAAATAAAATTCAGAATGTATTAATCACAGGTCTTGGTGGATCAGGAATTGGCGGATCTGTTTTTGCGCAGATTGTTGATAAAGAAATCAATGTTCCGGTGTTAGTCAATAAAGATTATTTCATTCCTGCATTTGTGAATGAAAATACACTGGTGATAATTTCTTCTTACTCTGGAAACACAGAAGAGACGGTACAAGCAATGGAAGCAGCTTTAAAGCAAAACGCAAAAATATGTTGTGTTACTTCTGGTGGAAAGATTAAAGAAATGGCAGAGGCTAACGGATGTGACATGATTTTAATTCCAGGTGGTAATCCTCCCCGTTCTTGCTTTGGATATTCTTTCACGCAGTTGTTTTACATTTTAGACTTTCATCAATTAATTTCAACTAATCATAGAGCTGATTTAGGCGCAACAGTTGAATTACTGGAGAAAGAACAAGCAACTATTCGTAATAAGGCACGTGCAGTAGCAGAGTCTTTAGTAGGGAAAATGCCGGTGATTTATTGTGAAGCGCGTTATGATGGTGTCGCTGTTCGTTTACGTCAGCAGATCAACGAGAATAGTAAAATGCTTTGTTGGCATCATGTATTACCAGAGATGAATCATAATGAATTAGTAGGTTGGACAGAAGCGCATCCGGAAGTGGTTGTGTTAATGTTCAGAAGCGAAGATGATTATTCACGCACGCAAAAGAGAATGGAAATCAGCAAGGAGGTTTTCTTAAAATACACTCCTAACTATATCGAGTTACCGTCGGAAGGAACAACGCAATTACAACGTAGCATTTACTTATTGCATTTAGGCGACTGGATTAGCTGGTATGTTGCAGAAATTAAAAGCATTGATGCTACAGAAGTAAATGTGATTGATTATTTGAAAGGCTCATTGGCAAATAGTTAATTATGCTGATTAGTCTTGATGAACTTAATAACTATGATCGCTTTTATCGTGCGAACATAATTAATTCGTTAAGTGGATTTAAGTCGGCGAGTTTAATTGGAACGAAGAGCGAAGCGGGGGTTTCTAATCTTGCTATTTTTTCAAACATTGTTCACCTGGGTGCTGATCCTGCATTGATAGGCTTTGTTAATCGCCCAAGAGAAGCAGCGCCACATACGTTAAAAAACATTGAAGCAACAGGATTTTATACGATCAATCATATTCACACCGATTGGATAGAACAGGCACATCAGACAAGTGCCAAATATGCCGAGGACGTTAGCGAATTCGATGCTTGCGGCTTTGAAGAAGAATACATCAATAATTTTTTTGCCCCTTTTGTTAAAGCAAGTGCGATTAAATACGGAATGAAATTAATTGAAGTCGTTCCCATCAAACACAACAATACTTTTTTCGTGATTGGTGAAGTGGTGATGGTTGAAGTTCCGAAAGAACTAATCACAGAAGACGGATTTATTGAAATTGAAAAAGCGAATTCGTGTTGCAGCTTAGGTATTGATGGGTATTATAAGGCGGAGAAAATTGTGAGACTGCCTTATGCAAAAGTGAAGTAATAATATCGACACCTTTATTTTTTCTTTTTATAAGAAGCTGTTTTTTTATCGCCAATCATTTTAATTAAATTTTGGTCAACGCCATACTTTAAATCACGACTGGCCGTTGCAGCAGAAATATCAGAGTAATTTTTTAAATAATCTTTACGAGTGAAAGTCTTTACGTTTTGTTCTAAAAAGAGCTCTAGGCGTTCTGATTCTTTTAACTTCCTTGTTCCGTTATCAAGCAACAACAATAAAGACGCATCAATAATTTTTAGCATGAACACTATAAACTTTGTAGATGATCCTTCTTTGTCGGAAGCGGATAGTGCACGATAATAGTCTTTCTGATTTTTTGCAATCAATGTCTCAAACGGTAAGAACTCAAATAGCGGAATTTCGTTCATTAAAACGAGTGTTTGCCATAGTCGTCCCATTCTTCCATTGCCATCTATAAAGGGATGAATAAATTCCATTTCGTAATGAAATACACAACTTTTAATTAAAGCTAAATCAGCATCAGATTTTAAGTATTCGAACAAATCTCCCATCAAAAACTTTACGTTATGATGTGGAGGTGCAAGATGTTTGATGATTGATCCCGTAACAATGCCGACACCTTTATCTCGATAAGCACCAGGTTTTTCAATTAAACCACTCATCAATAATTTATGCGCTTTTAAAAAATCTTTTTCCGAAGAATATCGAAAACTTTTGAGATCCTTGTAAACAGCAAGTGCGTTTATTACTTCTTTAATGTCCTTTTCAGGACCAACAACGCGTTTGTTTTCTATTAACGCGGTAATCTGTTTTTCTGTTAGTGTATTGCCTTCAATTCCCAGTGTGGAATGAATGGTCTTGATTTTATTTTGCTTTCGTAGTTTAGGGTTTTGCCTTACGATATGCTTGGCGTTTGCCTCTCCTATTTTCTGGGAAATCGAAGATACCAGCGCTAGGATTTCTGATGTAATGGTATAAGGAGGCTTCATTATGATAGTATCATTTGATACTATCAAAGATACAGAAAAAACCAAGAAAAAATGAAATATTAGAATGTTTTTTTAGGTTGTTATTTCTCTAACTCATCTAACTCTTCCATAACACTTGCGGCTATACGCAAAGGAGCGCCGCTGCCGCCACCAATTTTCATAGGCAAAGCAATAATCTCAAATCCTTTTAACGGAAGCTTATCTAAGTTCGCGACATTTTCAAATCCAGGAATATTTGCACCTAGTAAAATGCGGTGTGTCATAAAATCTTTCGACTGACCATAATCCATGCTTGGTGTGTCTAACCCAACTGCTTTTGCTTTTTTAGTTTTTACTAACCATGTTGCCGCTTCAGGACTAATTCCTGGAAAATGTAAAAGAGGAATTGCTGCTTCGCCTTTTAAAGCAGAGCCAAAATATTTTTCACGATCAGGATAAAATTGTCCGTAGCCTGTGCGGAATAATATAATAGTTCCTGTTTTAATTTCACCATTTGCTTTTTCCCACTCTTGTAAATCGGCAACAGTTACTAGGTAATCTCTGTTCTTTAATGCTTTCTCTGATACGTCAACTATAATTCCTCGTCCGCTTAAACTCGATAATGGAATACTCTCTACCGTTAAACCACCTTCTGCAAAATGGATAGGTGCATCAATATGCGTTCCTCCATGCTCTGGTGTGCAAATGCTGTAGGAAGAATAATAATATCCACCCGGAGCGGTTCCATTAAAATCTTCTTTATGTTCGAAGCCGCATACGTTGTTAGGCCAATATAAAGTAGTGCTATCAAACGTATAAGTTAAGTCGATTAAATTACTTTCCTTAATAATGATTTTCTTTTCGATACGTTTTTCTTCCTTCTTTCCGCAAGCAAATAAGAATAATAAAATAGATGCAATTAAGAAGGATTGAGTGTTCTTTTTCATGTTGTAAATTAGTTTAGAGCAAAAGTAATAATTAGCATCAATCAATAATTTTAATTTGTAATTTCGGAACCATAAAACTAACTCTATGAAAATTTTTATCGGTAGCGATCACGCAGGATTTGAAATGAAAGAAGCATTGAAAAAACATTTAATAGATGCTAACTATGAAGTCGAAGATAAAGGAACGTATAGTTCTGATAGCGTCGATTATCCCGACTTTGCGCATGCTGTTGCTACAGGCGTAGAAACTACGGATGGTTCATTAGGTGTTTTATTATGTGGAAGTGCTAACGGAGTTTGTATAGCAGCTAACAAGCATCAGTCGATAAGAGCTGCTTTATGTTGGTTACCAGAAATCGCCTCTTTAGCAAGACAGCATAACGATGCGAATGTGGTTTGCATTCCTGCACGATTTGTAAACGATGAAATAGGATTAGAAATTCTGAAAGCATTTTTAGCTTCTTCTTTTGAAGGCGGCAGACATCAGAAGAGAGTGGATAAGATTGCTTGTTAGGAATAGGTCTGTATAATAATTGTAGAAATGATTATAGCAATTGATTTTGACGGAACGTGTGTTACGCATGAATATCCAAATGTTGGAAAGGATATAAATGCTGTTCCTGTATTAAAAGAATTAGTTGAAAATGGACATCAATTAGTCCTGTTTACAATGCGAAGCGATAATGTTCAAGAAGAAGAAAGCTCACTAAATTTTGAAACGGGCAACTATTTAACTGATGCAGTTAAGTGGTTTAACGAAAATGGAATACCACTTTATGGGATACAAACTAATCCAACGCAACATACATGGACAACAAGCCCCAAAGCATATGCTCAATTATACATTGACGATGCCGCATTGGGTTGTCCTTTAAAGTACGATTTAAAATTTGCAGATCGTCCTTTTGTGGACTGGTCAATGGTTAGAGAAATGCTAGTGCAATATGGTGTTTTAGTCTAAGTAGTAAGCCAAGTTATTTTATTAAAATAGTATATGCGTTTTCAAAGCTCCAATTGTTTTTTGTCAAACTGATTTTTAGAATTTGTTTATTAGTACTCAAGCCGTACGGGCTCCAACTTTTTTCTGTAGCAAAAAAAGTAGGCAAAAAGGCCACCGCTGTAAACTTATTGAGGAGTTGCTTACGTGCGTAGCGGATTTTAAATTAGGAGTGAATGCAATGAACCTCGTAAATTAATCGAACTCGACTTTTTAATGAATTTATCCAGGTCTTACCGAGGCTACGCTCGGTACAGACAAACAGCGCTTATTTCTTATCGCTACTTTCTACAGCATCTTATTTCCTCAATAACTTTAAGGCGGACTTTTGTTTAATTTATAACTAAACAAATCGGCCTCAGTTTATTCGGTTTTTGACGAAGGTAAAATTGCGTTAAACAAATTTAGAAGTTCCGAGCCTGTGAGGAAATCACTGAATTTGTAGCAACTTTATCAAGGAAAAAATTTGCTTGCAAAAGAATAAAGTGCAGCCTTGACCTTTTCTTTGGTTCTTTCATTTTGTGTCAAGACAAAAGAAAGAACATACAAAAACTATATTATCAAGAACATAATTGATGGAGAAAATCTGATTAAATAATAAAATTAAATCACGAAACAAGTTGTTTGTAGTTTGATTTAAAAAGTGATCCAATTGAGGTCAATAAAAAAAGGGACCTAAGCCCCTTTCCTTTGTGTCACTCAGCACGATTCTTCAATAGTTGTTTGGTAATTTTTTCGTCGCGGGCAAAAAGCTCTATCGAGTATAATCCAACAGGCCAACTTTCAATGTTTAATTCTACTAACGATTGCTGATTATAATTTTCATTAAACATAATACGACCTTTCATATCAAAAATTCTTACTCGT
Source organism: Chitinophaga pinensis (assembly GCA_943332105.1). Taxonomy (GTDB): domain Bacteria; phylum Bacteroidota; class Bacteroidia; order AKYH767-A; family OLB10; genus CAINEC01. Next base: position 8,068 of record CALQOD010000064.1, read on the forward strand.
TCAATGGTATTGTTGCCGTTAGAAATGTGTACTATCGAGGATGCAGGATTCGGATAGATACGAATGGTTTCTGTTAATGATGGCTCCTCAATTCCCTGAAAGCCATTCGTCACATAAGTTGAAAAGGACTTAGGCGTGTATTGAATCAGCTGACTCGTATATGGCCAAACAACCACCACATTACCACCTGGACGGAAGAAGGAAGAATCAATTGTTACGGTAGCTCCAGATACAATATACGTCGAACCAGGTAAGACCACGACCGGTGTTGCACTGAAGTACAAATAAGCAATTTGCCCTTGCCCATTATCCATTGCTAATTGCAGCGGACCTTGATATGGAATGAATCCATTGTTTGATAAAATTACAGAGTATGAAACGACCTGACCTGGAAAAACAGTATCAGGAATACCAAGGATGGAATCAACTCGCAAGCTCGCATTTTGAGCATTTCCGTTGAAGGACAATAATCCCATTAAAAAGGAAAGGAATAAGATGGCGCGTTTCATAGTTCGGGGAAATTGTAAAGCATAATCAAAACTAAATGTATTTAATGGCATAACCTAATAGTTTTTTTAGTATTCTTACGCATCCAAAAGCAATAAAATGGACCATCTTCAAACACTAATAGCAGGAATGTCGAAGGAAGAACTTCGCTATTATAAACTATTTACTAGTAGAACCATTCATGAGCATGATAGAAAAGACATCAAGTTGTTTAATGAGTACAGAAAACTAGGAGCTCGCTTCGAAGAAGAAAAAGCAGCCAAGAAAATTTATCCCGAAGGAAATAAAAATGCCTGGTATCGTATTAAGCATCGTTTGTTGGGCGACATCAATAAATCACTTACGCTTCTTCACTACGAAGAAAATGATTTTATGATTGCCTGTCATACGCTTTCACTATATCAATATTATGCAACAAAAAACAAAATCAACGAAGCAAAATATTACTTGCGCAAAGCTGAAAAAATCGCACAGAAAATAGAGCACAACGAACTACTCGATATTATTTACGGAGAATATATACAGCTTTCTTATTCATCGCTAAATATTAATCCTGAACATTATTTGCTTCAGCGAAAAGAAATCAGGAAAAAACAAGAAGCACTCAGAGAGATTGACGATCTTTTATCAGTTATTAATTATCAATTAAAAACCACGCAAAATTTATCGCGCTCCGACACTGATATTCTATCAACGCTGCAACAGAACATCGATAAGTTTATTAAAAACGAAGAAACTAAAAAAAGTGCGTCGCTGCAGATAAAAGTGTATCAGGCGGTGAGTAAAATATTATTACAGCGACATGAATATGTAGCATTAGAAAAATTTCTGCTTAAGACCTACAAGTATTTCGAAAAAAACGAGCTGTTTAATAAGAGCAGTCATGATACGAAATTGCAGATGCTTACTTACCTAGTAAACTCTTTATTTAAAAACGGGAAGTCAGAAAAAAGTTTGCAGTGGGCAGAGCAATTAAAGCAAAGCATGGAAGAGTTTAATCATTTATTGTACGATAAATATTTCTTCTTCTATTACAACGCACTCGTGATTAATTACTCCGAATTAGATCCTGAAAAGGCAATTGATATTTTAGAGAACCTTCGAGAAAACACAAAGATTAAAAATAACGATTACTATATCTTTTTTGTATATCTCAATCTTGCTGTTCTTCGTTTTGATCAGAAAGAATATAAAGACGCCAGCAAGCACTTCAATAAAATCAGCATGCTTAATTGGTATAAGTCGGCCGATGATAGTTTACAATTAAAAATTACCGTTTGCGAATTAATCACACGATATCAATTGCAGCAATACGATGTGCTTATTTATAAATTGGAGCAAACCAATCGAGGATTTAAAGCTGCACTAGCATCCGAAGAAAACAAAGCCGAAAAAGAAGTATTGTCGCTATTAAAGCGACTAGAAAAAGCTATTTCAATCAAAAAAGACAAAAATCTGCTAGATAAAACCAAAGAAATACAAGTTTGGATGCGTAAGGAAATTAATCCTGAAACCTATATTATCAATTACGAGAACTGGCTTAATGACTTAATAAACTAATATTGGAGGCGTAATAAACTTACAAAGTCGGTATAACTAAATACGATTATAAGAGTAAATTTGTATCATAAAAATAACACACATGAAAAACATTAAACTTTATGCAATGATTATCCTGTTCCTGGGGATATTATTTTCAGGTCAGGCGAACGCACAGTGTACAGCAAGTTTTACAGCACAATCAAATAGTAATGGAACAGTTTCTTTTACTAATACAAGTGTTGCTAATTCACCGTACACCGTTTATTCTTGGTCGTTTGGAGACGGAACATCTTCTTATGCCAACAACCCAACTCATCAGTACGCTACGAATGGCTACGTGAGTGTATGCTTATATGCATTCGATTCATTGAGTACTTGCCAGACATCATTTTGTGATTCTGTATTAGTTTCAGGAGCATCGGCTGCAACATGTAATGTTTCGATTGGCTATCAAGTTAACGGATCATCAGTTTCATTTTCTCCGGTACAAGCAACAAGCAATATAGTTGCATACAACTGGTGGTTTGGAAACGGTACAACTTCTACGCAAAGCAATCCTTTTTATACTTACCCTAATGCAGGAACATACACTGTTTCGTTAGTTGCTCAATTCGCAAATGGTTGCGTTGATACTGTTAACACTACAGTTACAATTGCTAACACTTCTACTTGTAATGCACAATTTACGTATACTCAATCAGGAGGAGGTAATGTTAACTTCATTAATCAATCTACTCCTGTAGGAAATAGCTCAACACCTTGGATTTCTTACTATTGGTCGTTTGGTGATGGTACTTCTTATTGGGGAGGTAATAATTCACATACGTATACAAGCAACGGAACCTATCAAGCATGTGTTTGGGTGATTGATTCTTCAACAGGATGTTCAGATTCATATTGCATGAATATTATTATTATGAATGTCAATCCTTCTACTTGTAATGCACAGTTTTCGGTAGCTTCAAACAACAATGGCCTAGTAACTTTTACTAATCAAAGTACGGGTGGTACTGCAGGACAATCTTCTTACTATTGGAGTTTTGGTAATAATAATACCCTCTGGACATATAGCACATCACAAGTTGCAACAGCCCAATACAATTCAACAGGCATTTATCAAGTATGTTTAACAATGATTGATTCAGCAACAGGTTGCTCAGACAATTACTGTACTACTGTTGCTGTTCAGGTTAACGGAGGATGTAATGCAAGTTTTGCTGCATACGATTCTTCTGGATATTTTTATTTCTTCCCTAATACAGCACCTCCTGCAACATACCTATGGAACTTCGGAGATAATACTACATCAACTAGTTCAATGCCTATTCATCAGTACAACGCTTACGGAACGTATTACGTGTGTTTAACTGTACAAACAATGGGTATGACATGTACGTATTGCGATACAGTTTTGTACTACGGATCTTCTCCTTGCAACGCTAATTTTACTGCCTATCCTGACACTAACAATATCGGTGTCGTATATTTTTCAAACAGCTCGACAGGAAGCTTTACCAATGTATACTGGAGCTTTGGTGATGGATCGTCATCTTCATCATTAAATCCTGTTCACACTTACTCTCAACAAGGAACGTATTTAGTATGCTTAACAGTTTATACTAACACAGGCTGTCAGTCGTCCTATTGCGATTCAATTATTATTGGAAATCCTTCTGGACCATGTACTCCTGTTTTCTATGCTTTCCCTGATTCTACTATCGGAAATGGTATTGTTAACTTCGGATTGATTAATAACTGCGGTACTACAGGCTGGACATACACTTGGAATTTTGGTGATGGTACTACTAGCACAGGATTATACCCTAATCACGTTTACCAAACATCTGGAACATTCTGGGTATGTGTTGATGCAGTAGATGCTAACGGAAACGTATTAACGTGGTGCGATAGCGTAAATAGTAATCGTATAGGTTCTGTTGGATTAAATGAAATCAGTAAGAATATATTAATCGCATTCCCTAATCCTGCAAACGATCAGGTTACAATCAAAAATATCGGAGTTAATCAATCAGTAGAAATTTATAGCATAGAAGGTAAATTAATTTACACGGCTATTAGCTCAACAGTTGATTTACAGATTAACACCGCAACATGGAATACTGGACTTTACATTGTTCGTGTTAACGAAGGAAATACTAGTAAAGCGGGGAAAATTTCGGTACAACATTAAACGCATTGACCGGAAATCAATCCTGGTGGTTTTAATCAGGACTAAAAGCCTCGAGATTCGTCTCGGGGCTTTTTTATTTTACTATTTTTATATCCACTTTTGAAAGGTCATGAAGATTTCTGTTGCGGTAATTACATTTAACGAAGAAAGCAATATCGAGCGCTGTTTGAAAAGCGTTGTATCGCTGGCAGATGAAATCGTAGTGGTTGATTCAATATCTTCTGATAATACCGTAGCAATCGCGCAAGCAAATGGCGCTAAAGTGATACCTCAAAAATTTCTTGGATATATCGAGCAAAAGAATTTTGCAATTGATCAATGCGCAAACGATTGGGTGCTTTCGTTGGATGCTGATGAATGTTTGTCGGATGATTTGCAAAAGGAAATACTTCAACTTAAAAATAATCATTCGCAACCCGATGGCTATATCATGCCGCGCTTGTCGCGTTATTGCGGACAATGGATAAAACACGGTGCCTGGTATCCCGATAAAAAAATTCGCTTGTTTAATCGTACCGTTGCTAAGTGGGGAGGAATTAATCCGCATGATAAAATATTTTTTACCAATGAGCATCCGAGTATAACGCAGTTGAATGGCGACATACTTCATTATACAATTAACACAAAAGAAGAACATCAACAACAAGCAAAGCGATTTTCAGAAATCACCGCAAAGGAATTATTCAATCAAAAGAAAAAAACCAATGCGCTAAAAATTTATTTTAAACCTATTGTGCGTTTTGTTCGTGATTATTTTTTTAAAGCTGGATTTTTAGATGGTAAAGCAGGACTTCAAATTGCGATAATATCTGCACATCATGTTTACCTGCGTGAACATAAATTGAAAGAATTAATCCAAGCGGCGCAATGAGGATTCTGCATCTATCAACTCCTACGGGATGGCGTGGAGGAGAGCAACAAGTGGCGCATCTCATCAATGGTTTGTCGGGTGAAGTAGAAAAACAATTCTTAATGACTCCTTACCAAAGCGAGTTGAAAAAACGGATGGAGTATACTGTTACTTGCATCTGCTATCAACGAAAAGGGTCTATCAATTTTTCACCCGCGCGCTTAATCAAGAAAACCTGCGAAGAACATAAAATTGATATCATCCATGCACACGATTCGCATGCGCATACAGCAGCGTTTCTTGCAGCGGTATTATTCGGAAACAAAACCGATATTGTTCTTAGTAGAAGAGTTGATTTTAAAATATCCGGTAATTTATTTTCAAATTGGAAATACAATCATCCGAAGATAAAAAGCATCATTGCTGTTTCAGAAGCCATAAAAAATATTTTACTGCCTGTTATTCGTGAGAAAGAAAAAATAAAAGTGGTGTATGATGGCATCGACTTAAGTCGTTATGATGTTACAGTTAATAAACAAGAATTAAAAGCGCAATGTAATCTTCCATCTGATAAACGACTAATCGGAAATTTATCTGCCCTCGCTGATCATAAAGATTATCCAACATTTATTCGAACTGCGAATGAATTATTGAAGCGCCATAGCAACATTCATTTTGTTGTAGCTGGTGATGGTCCTCTTCGCGAAGAAATTATAAATAGCGTTAAGGCGATGGAGTTAGAACAACATATTACCTTTTTAGGATTCCGAAAAGACGTGCCTCCCATTTTAAAATCGCTGGATGTATTTTTAATGACCTCTAAAACAGAAGGACTTGGTTCAGTACTACTCGAAGCATTTGCTTGCGGAATACCTGTTGTATCAACCAATGCAGGAGGAATACCAGAGATTGTGAAGCATAATCAAACAGGACTCGTAGCTCCTGTTGGCGATGAAAATGCATTGGCCAATCAGGTAGACCAACTATTATCGAATGTTGAATTAAGAAACAGTCTCGTAAATAATGCAACTGGTTTTGTAAAACACTTTTCAATAAAAGCTACTGCCTTACAAACAAAAGCAGTTTATCAATCGTTGTTAGAAAAATGATGACGGACGCGCTGAAGCAAAAACTGGAAGTTTTACCGAATGACCCTGGCGTGTATCAATACTACAATGCCGAGGGGAATTTACTTTATATCGGAAAAGCGAAAAGTTTACGAAAACGTGTAAGCAGTTACTTTAATAAAGTACACGACAGCCATAAAACGAATGTATTGGTAAAGCAAATTGCCGATATCAAATACATTGTAGTAGAAACAGAATACGATGCCTTGTTATTAGAGAACAATCTGATAAAAAAACATCAACCCAAGTATAACATCTTGCTTAAAGATGATAAGACGTATCCGTGGATTGCCATTCGTCATGAAGATTTTCCGAGAGTGATGGTAACGCGCAAGCCGGTGAAAGATGGCTCTGTTTATTTTGGTCCGTATGCATCGGGTACTATGATGTACACAATCTTAGATTTAATTAAAGAGTTGTTTAAGCTTCGTACTTGCAATCTGGTGTTAAGTCAGACGAATATTGAAAAGCACAAATTCCGTTTATGTCTCGAGCATCATATTGGAAATTGTAAAGGTCCTTGTGAAGGATTACAAACCAAGGAAGATTACGAGGAGAGCATTACTGCGATTAAAAGTATTTTGAAAGGAAATATTAACTCTGTGATTGATCACTTAGAACAGCAAATGTTAAAGCACGCTACAAAATATGAATTTGAGCAGGCGCAGAGTTATAAAGAAAAGATTGATGCCCTTGAGAAATACAAAGGTAGGAGTGTAGTGGTGAGTCCTACGATACACCACGTAGATGTATTCTCAATTATCGATGATGAACAATCGGCCTTTATCAA
>CALQOD010000065.1 GCA_943332105.1 Chitinophaga pinensis
AAACAGAATGAGGTTTGCCTGAAGCAGGGTCGGGCTTGTAGTAGCGCAAGCACACTTCAGGCAAACCCTACCCTGAGGTCTTTTATACGCATAATTATTATTTGTATTTATAGTTCAGTGTGCTTTGCACTACTGCACTATAAATCCTTCTTTTTATTCCAAATAAAGAAATAACCAACACCCAAAATAATAGCCAATGAAAAGGTGAAATTGGTAATTAAAAATCCTTGATCTTGATCTGTTAAATCACCACCACCACGACGAAGTTTAAAAACGAAATAGGATAAAATACATCCGATTACAACAGATGTTACAATGATTATTACTCGGCGACGATTTGACATACGTCAAAGATATAAATTCTAATTAAACTTATTTTGCGCTAATTTAGAGCCATGTCATTACCTAACGAACCAAACGCTTTAATTCATTGTAGGAGTCCGTATTTATTGCAGCACGCCTATAACCCGGTGCATTGGCTACCATGGACAAACGATTCTTTGCAAAAGGCTAGAGAAGAGAATAAGTTAATCATTGTGAGTATTGGTTATTCTACATGCCATTGGTGTCATGTGATGGAGCATGAAAGTTTTGAAGATGATGAAATCGCAACCGTAATGAACAAGAATTACGTGAGCATTAAAGTAGACAGAGAAGAGCGCCCTGATATTGATAAGATTTACATGGATGCGGTACAGCTAATGACAGGCAGAGGCGGATGGCCTTTGAACTGTATTTTACTTCCTGATGGTCGTCCGATTTATGGAGGCACCTATTTTCAAAAAGAGCAATGGAGAAATATCTTGGTGCATATTGCAAATCTCTACCGAACAGATCCTGAAAAGTGTTATAGTTATGCTACGGAATTAACCGAGGGCATAAACAAAATGGAATCTTTTAGGAAGGACGCTCCCGTTAGTGTTTTAAACCCTTTTGATTGGCAGCAGTTATTTTCAAATTGGTCGGTAAATTTTGATACCGAAGATGGAGGAAATAACCGTTCGCCTAAATTCCCGATGCCATCTAATTACGATTGGATGTTGGATTTTTACTTATTAAATAAACATCCATATGCAGGAGCGCATGTACAGCTTACGTTAAATAAAATGTTACATGGAGGAATCTATGATCAACTAGGGGGAGGATTTTGCCGTTATAGTACGGACATGCAATGGAAGGCTCCCCACTTTGAAAAAATGTTATATGATAATGCACAATTAATCTCCCTCTATTCAAAAGCGTATTCGGTTTTTAAAAATGAGAACTATAAGGAAATCGTTCATGGGATTGCAATTTTTTTACAAGCTGAATTAAAATCTGAATCGGGTTTATACTATTCAGCACTCGATGCCGATACGGAAGGTGTAGAAGGAAAATTTTATACGTGGACACTGGAAGAATTACAACATGTCTTAGAGGAAAAAGATTACATAATTGCCAAAGAGTATTTCCACTTCGATAAAAAAGGATATTGGGAAGATGATGTCTACATTGCATTGCGAAATGAAAATCCTGAACGTATTTATCAGAAATATGAATTAACAACAGAAGAATTTTATTCTGCAATCACGAGCATAAAAAACAAGCTACTGTCACAAAGAAATAAACGTGCACGTCCATCATTAGATAACAAACAGATTGCCTGCTGGAACGGATTATTGCTAAAAGGATTTTCTGAGGCTTATCAAGCAACACAGGAAAAAATATTTCTAGATGAAGCAAATCAACTTGCTGATAGTATTATCAATTATTTGATTCAAGATAATAAAGTAATTCATTCGATAGTATCAACATCAAAAAACAATCAACCATCGAATTATAACGAAGGATTTTTAGATGATTATGCGAGTATCATTGAAGGTTTGATTGCAGTTTATCAAATCACATTCAACGAAAAATATTTAATACTTGCAAAGCAACTTTGTGAAACTACCATACATAATTTTAGTGTTGAAGATTCTCCCCTATTCTACTATACATCGGATTCAGCTGAGAAACTTATCAAAAGAAGCATGGAATTACAGGACAATGTCATTCCTTCATCTAACGCAATGATGGCAATGAACCTTTATATCCTATCACGCTATTTTAATGAAGTAGATTATTTAAATCGTTCGCAACAAATGCTTGTCCTACTACAAAAGGAAATTAACAATGCAATTCCGTGGTATAGTAAATGGGCTCAGGTTGCACTATTAATGGAAAATAGCAAAGAAGAACTCGTTATAAGTGGGCCTGATGCGAAAGAATGGGCGCATCAAATCCAGAAAAATTATCATCCGAATTTGATTTTTTCAATTGCCCAACAAGACTCTATATTACCTCTTAATAAGAACCGTTTTAGTCAAGACAAAACGATTGCCTACCATTGTATTGACAATGCTTGTTCCTTACCGATTAACGATTCTCAAGCGCTATCATTACTTTTTAATTAATTTCGATAAAAATTTACTGAATATGAAAAAGCAATTGCTCATTGCAGCATTATTTATTTCTGTCGGATTTGTTTCTTGCAATCAGAACAAATCGGGAACAGAAAAACCAGCAGAAGTAAAAGATGTGCTGGTAGAAAACATGGACACTACCATTAATCCTGCAGATGATTTCTTCGGCTATGCCTGTGGCGGCTGGATTAAAAACCATCCAATCCCTGCTTCTGAAAAGGGCTTCGGTATTTGGACGATGGTAATGAATGAAACGTACAACCGAACTAAAACTATCAGTGAAGAAGCGGGAAAATCAGAAGCTGCGAATGGAAGTATCGAACAAAAGATTGGCGACTTCTATTATTCGGGTATGGATACCGTTAGTATTGATAAAATGGGTATTGCTCCACTTAAAAAGGAATTAAATGCAATCAGCAATATCAAAACAAAAGAAGACGTATTAGCAACAGTTGCGAGAATGCAGGTTTATGGCGCTTCTCCTTTTTACAGCGCAGGTGTTTATCAGGACGAGATGAACAGCGAGCAAGTATCAGTGCATCTTGGTCAAGGTGGAATTGGATTACCTGACCGTGATTACTATTTCAATGCAGATAGTCGCACAAAAAATATTCGCGAAGAATACAAAAAGCATATTGTAAATATGTTTAGGCTAACTGGCGAAGACTCTGCAACAGCCTATGCTAATATGAATAAAGTATGGAGCCTAGAAACTTCTTTTGCAAAAGCATCTCGTAAGTTAGAAGACCTTCGTGATCCTTATGCTAACTACAACAAAAAAGCTGTATCAGAATTAGTAAAACTTACGCCTTCTATCAATTGGGCAACAATGTTTACTAATATGAAAATGTCGAAATTGGATACTGTGATTGTGGGCCAACCAGAGTTTTTAAAGCAAATGGAAGCTTCTATAAAATTAGTTTCGATTGAAGATTGGAAAGCTTATTTTAAATGGTGTTTGATAAATGCTTATGGCGACTATTGCGGTAAAGAATTTGAGCTAGAAGCATTTAATTTTAATGGAAAAATATTAAACGGAGTTAAGGCGCAACGTGATCGTTACAAGCGTGTTTTGGATGAAGAAGAATCATGCATGGGCGATTTGTTAGGACAGCTTTACGTGAAAAACTATGTATCGCCATCAGTTAAAAAACGCTACGAAGATTTAACAACTAACATAATTACTGCATACCGTGATCGTATCAAAGGCTTAGACTGGATGAGTGCAGAGACAAAAGAAAAGGCTATTAACAAACTGAATACAATCACCGTTAAATGTGGTTATCCTGATAAATGGAAAGATTATTCATCGTTATCAATCAATCGTGATGCCTATGTAATTAACATCATGAATAGTCACATCTGGGCGCATGAATATCAGATTTCTAAATTAGGAAAGCCTGTTGATCGTACTGAGTGGGACATGACGCCTCAAACGTATAACGCTTATTATAATCCTTCAAATAACGAAATCGTTTTACCAGCTGCTATTTTTATTATTCCAGGATTACCTGATTCATTAGCGGATGATGCAATCATTTACGGTTACGCAGGGGCCTCTACTATCGGTCACGAAGTAACGCACGGATTTGATGATCAAGGAAGACAGTTTGATGAGAAAGGAAATTTGAAGTCGTGGTGGACAGCTAACGACGAAAAAGAATTTAAGAACAGAGCACAGAAAATTATTGATCAGTTCAATAACTTTAAAGTGTTAGACAGCTTACATGTTAATGGCGAAGCAACACAAGGAGAAAACATTGCAGATTTAGGTGGTGTTGTAATTGGACTAGAAGCATTTAAGAAAACGGAACAATACAAATCTGGAAAAGTAATTAACGGACTTACACCTATTCAGCGATATTTTATGGGATATGCTTTAAGTTGGGTTGGACACTATCGTGATGAGGTAATGGCTTTACGTATTATGACGGATGTTCACTCGCCTAACTTCTTGCGTGTGCAAGGACCAGTGATGAATGTACCAGAGTTCTACGAAGCGTTTAATATAAAACCAAACAATAAAATGTTTGTGCCTCTTGAGAAAAGGGTGAAAATCTGGTAAGTAAAAAAATAAGCCAATAAAAAAACGGGATGTTGCAAATGCTTCATCCCGTTTTTATTTAGTATAAACTACGATTAATAAACCGTAACTTTTCGCATTACATTTTTCGTTAGTCCGGTAACGTTAATTACGTAAACACCTTTGCTTAAAGTTGATAAATCAATCATGCGTCTATGTTCACCAGCGAAATCAGATAGCTGATAATCGTAAACAACTTTTCCTAGCGTATTTAACACAGTTACTTTATAATTTTGAGCCACAGCAGCATTAAAGCTTAATTCAAACATTCCGTTTGTTGGATTTGGATACACCTGCATCGTCTGGTCAATAGAGACATCAGACAATCCAACAGAACCACAAGAATCTAAAGCAATACAAGCCGTCCTACCCGTATTACAATAAATATCAGTGTATGTCCAGTTGTAGAAGAAATAATAGTAACCAGGCGATCCTGCATTACTTCCAGTAATATTAACAGAAGTACTATTATAAGGATAAGATGCTCCTGCTGAGTTACGATATAAATCAACCAACCCACGACATTTGATGAAGTAATTAGTTCCTGGATATAGTTTAAAATTCACATTCACAGTTGTAGTATTAGCACCACTTGCAGGAATATTAATTGTTGTATCAATATAAGTATTTCCTTGAGAATCTAAAATTTCAATTGTACGAGCTCCAGCAGTATTTGCATAAACATCAAATGAATTTAAGATTACCGGATTAATAACATCGAAATATAATCCTCGAATATCATTCGCCGTAAAGAAACTACCTGCTCCAATTCCGTTTCCGACTTCACCAACATAATCTACTAACCCATTAGGAAAATCTTCATCAACATAATAAGTTGTTGTACCATTGATGCTAGGGTTGTAAGAATTTCCTGTTGCTAAAACATTTCCACCACCTGAAGCGTCCCACCAGCGAAGCGTCCCATTTCCAGAACCTGCTGCAGATAAAGCAATCGAACCAGGTCCACAACGAACACCTCCTGTTGTTTGCGGATCAGGAGCAATACTTGTTGCAATATTGATAAAGTTCGAGTAAGTAACCGAATCAGTTCCATTTGCATTTGTAGATACTAAAGCAGCCGAATATACGCCTGGAGTATTATACACTACTGTTGGATTTTGCAAAGTAGACGTAGTAGGATTTCCTCCTGGGAAAGACCACGACCATGAAGTTGGTTGGCCTGATGAATAATCAGCGAAATCAATTGCTGCCCCTGAACAAGAAATCTTTTTGCTTGAACCAAATGCGGCAGTTGGTGCGTAAGTGCCTGGTACATATAAATCAGATTCCCACAAGCCTCTTCCATAGGTAGATGCTCTTATTTTTCCTGTTGGATAATGTATTGCTAATTGCGATACATTCACGTTTGGAAGTCCGTTAAAGAATGGTTGCCATACGTTCATTGTAGAATCTTTAAAGAAAATACCTACATCTGTACCGATGTATAACCCATCAGCCGAATTATTTTGATAGGTGATGCAATTAACTGGAATATTCGGAATCGAAGCCGATAAGTTAATCCACGTAACTCCCTGGTCGTTAGTTTGAAATACTTTACTAGTATTAGTAAATCCTGAGTAAGTAATCCATGCCTTATTAGGATCCGTAGGACTACAAGCGATATAAGTAATGTTACCGTTAGGAGCTGAAGCAATTGTTGTCCATGTTGTACCACCATTACTCGACTTATACAAACCACCTGGCTTACATGCCCAGATTACCTGATTATTAATAGGAGAAACGGCTAGCTGCGTTACAGTTGCTGTATTAGTAAAGTTACTGATCTTAGTCCATGCGTTTCCACCATTCGTACTCTTCCAAACATTTACAAAGCCTGAGTATAACGTTGTTGGCGTAACGGGATCTTGCATCCATGGAGTTACCCATGCCCCTGCTTCTGTAATTCCATTTGCTGCACCCGACCAAGAGTTTCCACCATTTGTTGAACGTTGAAAAGAACCGTTATAATATTCTGCCCACATATTTTGATCATTAGTATAATCAATGAAACATAACATACCATCACCTCCCAATAATTTTGTCCAACCTGTATTGGTGTATTTGCTCGTTCCGTTATCTTGCCATCCCTGAATAATCAAATTAGCATTAGTGGCAGACTGACCTAAGCCATACATTTGTGCGATTTGTAATCCATCACTAAGGTCTGTCCATGTGTTACCGTTATTAGTAGTTTTGAAAATACCACCATCACTACATGTAAAATAAGTTGTGCCACTTGTAAAAACAATATCATGATAATCCACGTGTGTATTACCACCGTTTTGCGTCCACGATGCGCCGCCATTAGTTGAACGTTGAAAATCTGTTTGTCCTCCTAAAATCACTTCACTAATATTTGTTGGAGAAACCGCAATTGCTAAGTCGTACCATTGCTGTGTACCTAATGCAGGAGTTGAAGGTTTAGTGAAACTTGTTCCGCTATTGGTTGATTTATAAAATCCTTCTGTTCCATAGTTTGGTTGAGGCAAACCTACAATCATATAAACATAAGCTGGATCTGCTGGAGAAACTGCAATAGCCATACGACTTACATTAGCAGCCGCAGGCATTCCCGCTGTAATTTTCGTAAAGGCAACACCGTTATTAGTCGATTTATAAAATTCTGTTCCGCACACATACACAGTATTTGGATCACCTGGCTTAAGCTCCATGTCTTTGAAAGTACCTGCAAGCGTATTCGTAAATGTCGCACCGGCATCTGTACTTCTGTAAACACCAGCAGAAGTAGCAACCAGAATAGTATTTGTATTTGTTGGGTCAATTAAAATTTTACTTATCTGACGATAGTTCGCCATGTAGTAAGATAAACCCGTTGGTTGCCATGTTGAACCACCATCAATAGATTTTAATACACCAACAGAGTAAGTATCGCCAGCATCACCGTCGCCAGTTGCTAAATACATAATATCAGTATTTGTTGGATCGATGGCGATATCTGTACAGCCAATAACTTGAGCAACTCGATCAGTATTTGTAGACCATGTGTTACCACCATCCATCGACTTCCATAAGCCTCCTGCAGGTGCGCCAACATAAATGATGTTATTATTAGTAGGATCAAAGCGAACAAATGTTAAACGACCAGCGTTACCACCATTTGATGGAACAGCTGAAACAGGGCCTAGCAATGTCCAGTTCCCTGAATTGAAAACTCCGTGTTGCTGATTGTAACGCTCCATCTCACGGTAAACAGTTGCAGGGTCGAAGCGCTCGCCTGTTGGTGATACACGAGGAGACATAAAATGTTCCCAGCGTTTGTATTGAAAGTAACCTGGAATTTCAGATTCTTCTTCCGAAAGTGGTTGGCCGTTTCTTTTGGATGCTCTTTTCTTTTCGCGTTCTACTTCGCGATCTTTCTTTGCAGCATATTTATTAAATGAATTTTGAACTTCGTAAAAGTTCACATTAGGGTCATTCATTTTAGTAACCCAGTCCTGTCCGAAAGATATTGACGGCACAGCAATAACAGCGGCTAGTAACAGCGCTTTTAATCGAGTAATCATTGGTTATAGTTTGGCTTTTTAGTGTACCAAATATAATTAATTCAAATCACAATTTAAATTAATTATAGAGCACATTACGGCCATATTAGAATGGCAATACAGCAATTATTAAAGATTGAAAACTAGCGCATTAAATACATTTTACCCCAACCATTTTTGAAAAACTGATCAGCGGAAGTTTCTCGTTTTTCTATTTCTGCACCATTCATTCCGGTGATGACTTTATAAAGATAAACACCATTTGCAAGCCGATCCCCAAACTGATCTTTACCATCCCAAGCAAAATCAGTTATGTTTCTACCAATATGAATATCCCCTATTTCTGCTCTGCTTATTTCTCGTACAATTTTTCCACTCACTGTCATAATGCGAATTCGGAAATCATCAGGAATTTCACTTCCCGTTAATGTAAATACAAAACGAGTTGATGTGCTAAACGGATTAGGATAATTAATTACTTCTGTAATGGTGCTTTTATTTACGACTTCAAATTGAATTTTATATTCATTCAATCCACTCTGATTACCTGATTCATCTGTTGCCTGCACGCTTAGAGAATAAATACCGTCTTTTAAAAGCGATGGCTGATAGATAATATTGAAACTGTTTTTAGGAAGATTAGCTGGCACCCATTGTAGCAATTGCTGTTCAGAATTAATACTAGATGCTGTTTCAAAAGGTATAAGTTTTACTATTCCATCAGGATCAGTAATAACAATTCTAAAATTACTTGTATCATTCAATGCAATAAATTTGTTTTCATCAAGCAATTGAATATTTATTGTAGGCTTTGCCGAAATAATGTCGCCGTTCAATATACGCGAGCCATCAAAAGTGACATCTAACAATGGATTTGTAATATCTCTTGAAACATGTAAACGGATACTTGTTAAATTATTAAAATGATATTGTTCTGGCTGATCGTTGCGTGGATTCACTTCAACCCATAAAGTATTAGTACCTACAAATCCTCTAGAATTAAAATTAATGCTTGTGTTTATGGTATCTCCCGCAGGAAGATTTCGCGGTAAACGAACAGTTGCTAAATCGTATCTTACATTTTGCTGATTATATAAATAATAATCTACCAACAGCGAATCCATATCAACCGTACTAATATTTTCAAAAGCAATTTTTAAATTAACATTTTGTCCTTCTTGTACTGTATCTGAATTGAAAGTATAATACATAGGATTAATAGTTCCTTCAGGAACTGGATCATAATAAACTTGCCACTTAGTAAGTTGAGGCGGCGTTCTATTTGTTCCATCTTGCGCATACAATTTTAATTTCAAGTATGGATATGTATTTGCATCAATATTAGAAATTGAAAAGTCTTTTGTAGTTTGCTGCACCCCTGATACAATTGTAAACTCTTGCCCTGCCGTATTTATTCCAATCACACTTAGCAACACTGAATCGGGCGATGCACTTGTTTCAGTGGATGCAAAATCCCAATGCACCGACGACCATGATGCTGCTGGACCAACTTTCGTTGAAGTATAAAATCCTTTATCCCAATCGCGTTGTAGCGTATAGTCTATCCGCAAATCGGCTATTGGATAAGTGCCTTTCTGAAATATCTCTGTAGATGGGTCTCCTTTCTTCATAAAGAAAAGGTATTTATCCTGTGATGTTAAACTTGAATATTGCGTAGAGCCTAAAGCAGCAAAACCGTTTTTCAGAACTGTTAACGTATCAAAAGGTACATCAAAAACAGTCCAGCTTAAAATGTAGTTACCATTAGGAACATCATTCAAAATCATATCCACCAAGCTATCTGTTTGTGCAGGAACAGCTGTATTAAACAAGAAGAATTTATCAGGTCGATACCGGTTACAACCAATTCGAGTTGAGCAATTAAAATAATTGTAATTCCCGAAATATCGTATGCATGAATCTGTTTGCCATGGATGTTCGAAATCAATAGAATCTAATACAGCAATAGCAATCTGCGGAGCATAATTACAGCCACCATAATCGATATTAACTCCGTTGATTTCATACGACGGACGTGTGCCTGAATGTGTAATTGTTAAGGCATATTGCGAATTAATAAATTCAAAATAACGATTTGTATTCTGACGAATAATATTTGTCAGTTCATCTTTTTGAAACTGCGGATAATCGGCTTGCGACCATCCAGTAATTCCTTGCTTATACATAAATGAACTATACTTCCATTGAAACTTATTTGAAATAGCAGTATCTGAATTTAAAATAGAATCGTTAGCAACTCGCCAATAGTAAACCTGATTATCTGCAAGCATTTGAGGAACTATCCAACTAACAACACCATAAATATTATTTACTACATGATTTAATTTAAAAGGACTTGTAAATATTGCTGAAGTATCTATTTCGAAAATATAATTTTTCGGGTTTGAAAAGAGATTTGCAGTAGTAGCTTTTAACGTAACTGTATCATTCGGAATGATTGCAAATTCAGAAGGGAAAACAGGATTGATATCGGTGCTTGTAATTTGCAAGGTAGCTGAAGCAAAATTATTTGACGACTCATTAAATTCCTGAACCTCATTGAAAGCATCCACGGTAATATCAAAAGTATTTAAACCTGCTCCATCTCTAAAATCGACAGGCAACTTAACTTGAATTGTATCACGATAAGAAATATAAGGCACAATAATAATTGTGTCGCGCTTACTAACGCCATCGGGCATACGACGACTAACAAGCATACGCATACTTTGCGAGGTGTTTTTACCAAGATTAGTTACTGAAACTTTAACTATAAATGAATCTAATTCTGTAGTTACAACCTGTGGATCAAAAATGATGGAAGAATTATCAATTGAATAATCTGGCAATTCATATGAATTTAAGTTAATAGCAGGATCGCCATGCATTGTCATGCACATGCAAACATTTTTATATCCCGGATTCGATGTCATGAGTGTGTTAATAGTTTTATTCATCGACTCACATACACTCTTTCCATAATTCAAACGAAAGAGCTGCTGATGCAATTCAGTAGAATACGCATCTAACTCTTCAATAATACCTTTATCAGGCACAGCAACAAAACCGATTGCTGCTTTATCAGGTGTTAATACAAAGCGTTCATTCAATAATTTTGAAGTAGTAAAAATATCTCCTACATAACAACTCTGTGCTAGCACTAAAGGATACTTTCCTTTGTTATTATAATTCTCTGGAGCGTCCGTACTGATGTCAAATGATGTCCCGGCCGCATGGCCATAAAACGTCATCATGGAGGAACCAGAATCAATCAACGATTGTAAATACTGACTTTGGTTTATCTGAATTGGAGCACTTGAGTTTTTTAGAAAAGAATAAACATTGCCTCCAAACAAAGTATCTTGAATAACCTGGGCATAGGCGTTTAATTTAGCAGCCAAAACATTTTGCTCATTCAAGTCGGTACCACCACCAAAGTGTAATACATTTTTCATCCACAATGCCGGTGGCTGCATTTGATTACTTTCAAACTCAATCAACTTATTTAAATACGCAGTAATATCGTCGTTACTTGTTGCAGCAATACGACCAGTTGCTAATTCAGGAACAAAATTATTTGTATTCAATTTTGAAGTAAACATTTGATCCGATGCAGGCTCACCCCAAGTAGGAACAAAATTTAAACTATGACCGGTTCCACTGCGTGCATCAGAAATTAAAATTCCTTTTCCTAACAATAATAAATACTTCGGATATCCAGTTGCGTTATCAATCATGAAATCTGAAAAACTTCTGATTGCCTGCACATGCTGACGAATACCAAATGAGAATTGATCGTACAATTCGTTTACATCAACTAACAACGGTGAATATCCTTTTGTAGCACGATAGGAGGCGTAAGCATTCGCCCCTATCCATAACGCGCGATTAGAAATAATTAAAAAATCAGAGGTTGCACCAACAGCTTTATAGTTATTAAAGCGGGCATATGTATTTGGATTCGGATCTTTATTGACAGACTCTATAATCACATTTCCTGCGGAATAATATACTTGACTATTATCAATTAAAATCATCTCACTTTCCCCATTAAACGCAGGAATCAGCACGTTAAAATTACCATTTGAACTATTAATTGTGACTATATGTGCAGTGTCGTTATCAATAACATAAAGTAAGGGATTAGCGCTTGTTACATTAGTAAAGTTCACAACATACTTACTATTATTTTGATTGAGGTAGAATCTCTTCGGAAAAGTTTCTCCACTAAAATCTGGCACTCGATCGTAGTTAAGTTTAACATAACCAAGATTCATATAATTTACATTAAACGGATTAGAAGCATCAACTAATGGCTGCAGCTTCACATTTAAATTTCCATTAGTTTGGAAATTCGAAACAGTTACAAAATCCTTATTAAGTGAATATCCATAAATGGTATTACTTGTAATTGTATTTCCATTTACGATAATACTGTAAGGATGCGATAAAGCATTTGCGCCCATTTGCACCATTTCAATTTCAGGAACATTTGCAGATGAATTTGCCTTGTTGATTGTAAAATCGACACTAGTATTATAGTTATAACTTATTTTATTGAAATAAAAACCTTCGCCTTGTGTATAAGAATTATCTGCAATTGAATTTGCATCACGATTGCCGATGTTATAATCTTGCGCTGCCGTTTTAAATTCTGATACTTTTAGGAATGATGCAATAGGGTATGAAGTAAGATTCTGATCATTCTCAACTTTCATTCTACGGTTATTGGTAGAAAATAAGTTATAGGTTAAGAAATAAGCAGCTGTATCATTAAATAAACTCTGATAAGGATTAGGCTGAGAAGTTATTGTATCGTAAATCTGCGCATCAAAAGCTCCATCATTTTTATTTCCAACAAACTCTATAAAATCGCCATTATTAAAAACGCCATTCTGGTCATTATCTAACACACGAATAAACTGCTCTGACCCTCTGTGAAATAACTGATAGCGATCGGGACTAAACCAAGCATTAACAGGAACGCTTGCATTTTGAAGATCGTTGTAGGTTAAACGATAAACACCATGCTTCCATACACCAATTCTAAAATACTGCTGTGTGGAATACTGCTGACCACTTACAAAAGAAATCCATTCGTTCCCATAAGACTGCGCTTTGCCTTTAAAAGCAAACAGCATTAATACAAATACGAGTATCCTTTTTCGCATCATCATTTAACATTAGTATTCACAGAATTTGCTTTTCGAACAAAATTCAATTTAAGCGAAAAGATATTCGAGTAAAGTGTTCCTGCCGCTCCTGTAAAATTAGTTAACGCATAATCAATAGAAACATTTTTAATTTTTATTCCTGCTCCAATACTTGGCTGTGCGATAGTTGAAGTGGATGCATCAATGTTTTGAACTGTTTGAATATTAGCCACTCCTGCACGAAGAAAAATAAAATCGTCATAACCTAATTCTAAACCTCCCTTCGGATCAACACTCACGACATCTGACTTAATAGGAACATTTCTTTTACCATCAAAAGTAATATCCAAATCGACCATAGGCGTAGCCGTTATCTTCTTCGACAAACTAAATTTATAGGCTACTCCTCCAATTAATTTTGGCAAGGTCACTTCTAATCCGTTCTGCGGAATTTCATTTCCTGTTTGCGCAAATACTTCTTGCAAAGATTCTGTGTTGTATGTCCACGCATTAAAAGTTGAAGTGATATCTTTACCAATCAAACCAAAATTCCAGCGATTATGTTCGTACTGCAAACCTGCATCTAAACCAAATCCCCATGCATTCGCAAAACTACCCACCTTGCGATGAATAACTTTAACATTTCCTCCAGCTGATAGTCCTTTCACCTTTAAAGTTTGCGCGTAAGAAAATAAAAACGCATAATCCGCTGATGAAAAAGTTTTTAATCGGTCGTAATCGATATTTCCATCCTTATCAATCAAATCCGTTGAATCAATAATGTCATCTATCGCGAAGCGAATAAAAGAAGCTCCAATCGTACGAGTTGCATCAATAGGTGCAGCGAAAGAAGCATAATCGTATTTACCAATTCCTCCAAAGTACTCGTTGTGCATCACAAATAATTGCAAATTAGTTTTCACTTTTACTAGTCCTGCAGGATTCCAAAAGCCAGCACTTGCATCACTTACTAAGGCTGATTGTGCACCTCCTAGTGAGAGACCTCTTGCACCAACGCCTATCGATAAAAACTCATTACTATACTTTACTTGAGCTAAAGCAACGTTCGGAAGTACGAATCCGAGCGCAACGAACACTAATTTTTTAATTGACGTCATTGGTTAATATTTAATTAATCAGAACGGAAAACGACACAATAAATTTCGTCATCCGATAATAATCTTTTTACAAATTTGTAGAATACAAGAACAACATTAAAGTTAAAAAAAAAAGGTTGTAAACAATATATCGTTAGATAAATTTACATTTGCATTATGATTAAACACTTACCCAATGCAATGACCCTTGGCAACCTATTATGTGGATGCATCGCTATTGTTGCCATTATGAACGGTGAAATGGAATTATCTGCAATTATGGTGGTTATTGCAGGCATACTCGACTTCTTTGATGGTTTTGTTGCCCGTCTTGTAAACTCTAGTTCTGAACTAGGCAAGCAGCTGGACTCATTAGCAGATATGGTAACCTTTGGAGTAGTACCAGGGCTTACACTATTTCATTTGTTTTCGGGTTCTATGTTAAGCCT
>CALQOD010000066.1 GCA_943332105.1 Chitinophaga pinensis
CCAAATCAACGTCTACTTATATCTCTAAACAATATGAAATTATTGCACTAATAATTTATTAGACGATTGTTTAAAGACCTATCAGAATTATCACTAACTCCAAATTGGTTTAATATTAAAAATGATTTACAGTTTACCTATGATTTAGTAACATCGGTCTTATTATTCTATTTGATTTATTTATTCCAGATTCAACGAACAAAATTCTATAAGTCTATCGAAAATAGTAAAACTCAATCCTCAAGTATTTCAAAATTTATTCTCGCAAAAAAATGGATCGCTACAGCCTTAGTACCTATTTTATTGATTATTGCAGTATATTCTTTCCTATCCTGGAGTATTGATGTTTTTCAACCAAGTGAAATCAACCCTATTTCTTTCAAGAATATAAATAATATTTTCTTTGAACAGTTTTTCAATATTTTGATTATTGCTGATGTAATATTATTGTTGTTTTCATTTTTCCACACCGACGAGTTTCACAAAGTGATTCGAAACTCTGGGTTTATTATTTCAACTATATTAATTAGAATATCTTTTTCTGTTAGTGGTATCATTAATAACGTATTAATTGTTTCAGCCATCGGATTGTTGGCAGGTTTAATCTTTACACCTTTATTAATCGTATCTTCTGGCGGACTTGCAGTATTAATGTTACTTGGTTTAATAACAAGAATTAAATCGAACGATAATTTCTTGGTTTCCTCGCCAGCAATATTTTATTTAATTTTGAACTCTTACATATTATACTTGGGCATTAATCAATAAAATACTCAAAATGTTAGAAAAATTACTACAATCGGATAACAACGTTTTATCAAATAGCGCATAATGTACAGCTATGAAGCTAATTATTTACAAAATAAATATTGGTGATTCTATTGATTATTTGTAGAGAATCCAAAAAGCAACCGGATGCCACCTTCTTCAATCATAAAAAATTTATAGAATTATCCATTAAAATAAAAATACTAATCAACATCATTAAATTAATAAACAATGAAAAAATTTATGCTTAATATCCAATTAGAAGGATTGGACAACGAAACGAGAATGAAATTCCTGCCAAGAGACCAGGAAGTTGTAAAGGAGCTGGAAGATAATGGAACAATTGTAGATACCTTTATCAAATTAGACATGTCGGGTATTTTTATTGTAATGATGGCAACAGATTCTGAAGATGTGCATACAAAACTTTCGACTTTACCAAACTATCCTTATATGAAAATTGAAATTATTCCAGTGAGAGTAGTTAATAGTGTAAATCAATAACACTGGTAATAACATCCGATTATCGTCGGTTTTAAAAGCTGAAACCAAGAATTAAATCGCAGAAAACTGAGAACGCTTAATTCGTTTTTATTAAATTGATGTTACAACTAAACAATTCAAAGATCAAAATCATAATCACTTTGCTATTAGCGTATATATGAACCGCTTTTGTTCAGAAAATATTTTATCAAGATATTTGGTTAGGGGATTTTGAAAGAAACTATCATTAAAGAGAAATAATTTTTTGCATCAACATTTGTGGTAGCAGATGGTTTTATGCTTCGATCTCAAAACCTCGAGACGCCGTACACTTTATCGTTAGAATTTTCTATTTTTATCAATACCAATCTAACCTAATTTGAAACGCAATTTACTTTTACTTGCTGGCCCGTTATTATTTATATCCATCAGCAATGCTCCTTCATTTGATGCCGCACATCCTGAAATGATGACCATGCTTGGACTTGTATGCTGGGTGGCCTTGTGGTGGTTTACAGAAGTGGTGCACATCGCGATTACTTCCCTCCTGCCCTTTATATTCTTGCCTTCTTTAGGAATCATCGATATCAAAGAAACAGCAGCTCAATACATGGATCCAATTCTGTTTTTATTTATTGGTGGATTTATCATTTCATTCGCGATTGAAAAATGGGGTTTGCATAAACGCGTAGCATTAAAAATCCTTTCCATCACCGGCAAAAATCCTATGCAACTTTTATTGGGCATCATGCTTACCTCCTATTTTATCTCAATGTGGATTTCTAATACTGCAACGGTGATGATGTTATTATCTGCTGTTATGGCTATTATTTATCAACTAGATCATAATTACAACGACAAGCATCAACATCGAAAATTATCATCTACCTTACTTATCGGATTAGCGTATGCGGCTACCATTGGTGGCATGGCTACCCTTGTAGGCACTCCTACCAATATGATTTTTTATCGTGCTTATCTAGAAGCTTATCCATTGCAAAATGATTTGTCGTTCATCAGTTGGTTTAAAGTTGGATTTCCAATTTCGATTTTACTATTGCTTGCAACCTGGATGGTTTTGAAATTAAATATCTCTAAGAAAGAAAGACAAATTAATTTTGATATCAATATCTTTAAAAAAGCTTATCAGGATTTAGGTCAGTTTTCCAAAGAAGAAAAAACAGTTGCTTTAGTTTTTATAACAACAACTTTGTTGTGGTTTACGCGTGCAGATATCCCTTTAGGAAGCTTCACAATTAAAGGATGGTGTAATTTATTTCCGCATCCTTCACAAATGCAGGATAGCACGGTTGCTATTGCATGCGCCTTGTTATTATTTATTCTTCCAGCAGCTGAGAAAGGAAAAAGTATTTTAGAATGGAAAGACACTACTAAACTACCATTCGATATTTTATTGCTATTCGGCAGTGGGTTCGCGTTAGCAAAGGGATTTGAAAAAAGCGGACTTAGCACTTACCTAGCATCGCAACTAAATTTTTTAAATGGTGTGCACCCTTTAATTATTTTATTAATTGTATGTGTAATAATAACTATCATCAGTGAATTTGCATCCAACGTAGCTAGTATTCAACTCGCGTTGCCTATTTTAATTGCACTACAAAATTCTATGCACTTACATCCAATGCTTTTACTAGTACCTGCTACTTTAGCAGCCTCTTTAGGATTTATGATGCCTGTTGCGACAGCTCCAAATACTATTATATTTAGCAGCGGACATATCAAAATGAAAGAAATGGCATTCGCGGGATGGTGGGTAAATTTAATTGGAGTAACCTTAATTAGCTTAATCTCTTATTTCCTTTTGTAAAAACTTAAAATTATTAAGTACTATTTACCTATACTTTTCCAGTCATTCGTATTAGCAGGTGAAATAACTTCAAGATTTCTGATATACATTTTATGAACATATTCAAGCCTTTCAGTTATATGGTCTTTCAAAATGGCAGGTGAAAGCACTTTCACATGTTCAAGCCAACTCATAATCCAACCTACTAATTCAATATTGATTTTGCATTGCATTTCCATATGATAGCTTCCATCACTCAACACCTTAAACTTTTGAGTGTTATGCCAAAAACGATTGCTAATATAAATGCCATTAGATTTACTTATATGAAGAACTACTTTGTAAATCTTTTCATCGTTAGTTTCATGAATTCCAAATTTTGTTTGCAAGTCATCGTCCAACAACGTCTGATTTCCCTTCATATTAAAAGTTATTTCTAGCTCCTTAATTGCCTCAATTGAATCTAGCTCTATAACATGATTTGATTTATTAGAACTTTTATAATAACAACCGATTAAATGAATTGTACCCCTATGATATACTAAACGATGAGATTCAAAATTGCATTCTACTAATCGATCATGGTTATACCAATCAATCTTTAGAACTATCCTTTTAGTTATTGCCTTTAATATTATTTGTAATAATTTCTTGTGTTTGGCCTTATAAATAAACTCCGACCAATTACTATTTTCAACAGAATTACTTGGAACTAATTGAGCGATTTCTGAAAAATCTTTAATTGATATACCTTTATTCACATCAATTATTTGTTTAAGAGTATCACCTGTTACTTTCTTTAACCATTTGGTTTTGAATTGTTCAATCAGAAACAAGCTGATATAATCTTGATATGATATTGAAGTCTCCTGCTTATGAGAAACTATCATCCAAGTTCTTTTTCTAAAACTCCCTTCAGAAGTGGCAACATGAATGTGGGAAGTATTTAAAACTTCACTTATCTTTGTTAAGTCGCGATAAATAGTTCGATCAGAACGATCATATCCCAACGACTTTAATTTTGGATTTAAAGTAGCTACTGTTTCTGGCCCAATCGATAAAAATCGAATAACTGCCAAAATGCGTTCTATTTGCATAAAAATAAGAATGGTCTACAAATATTTTAATTAATATTCACATTTCCAAATTATTTATATAAATGTTAATTAAACATAAAAACAAAAATATTAATGGCTGTTAATTACCCTACTATCGAGCTTAAGAAAGGAAAAGAAAAATCTGTTTTAGCAAAACATCCCTGGATTTTTAGCGGAGCTATTGCTAAAGAACCTGAAGGGTTAAAAGAAGGTGAAATAGTTAGAGTTGTTGATAGCAATGCTAATTATCTGGCTACTGGTCATTTTCATAAGGCTACAATCTCCGTTCGCTGTATCGACTTTGATAATAATATAATAGATGATCAATTTTGGATTAACAAGGTGCAAGCGGCTTATGATTTCAGAAACATTCTCGGATTAGTGAATAATTCAGAAACTACTCTTTTTCGTTTGATACATGGCGAAGGAGATGGCTGTCCGGGTTTGGTAATTGACATCTATGGAAAGACTGCAATCATACAGGTGTATACAAAAGGAATGTACGATGCAATATCATTTATTAATAATGCATTAATTGAAGTATTTAAAGATAATTTGCAAGCGATTTATTCTAAAAGTGCTGAAACATTGGCCAAGCATGGTGTACAAAACATAATAGATAATTACACCTATCAGCATAAAGATTACCACGATAAAAATCATGTATTAGAAAATGATATCAGGTTTATTGTTAATCACATTGAAGGACAAAAAACAGGATTCTTTATTGATCAACGAAATAACCGATTACTTGTTCAGCAGTATGCCAAAGAAAGATCGGTATTAAATACTTTTTGTTATACGGGTGGATTTTCATTATATGCCTTAAAAGGTGGTGCGCATAAAGTTGTATCTGTAGATAGTTCTAAAAAAGCTATGGAAGGTCTTGCAGCTAATATACAATTGAATTTTCCGGATGCCAACCATGAAAGTATTACAGAAGATGTGATGACGTATTTAAAAAAATCAACTGAACAATTTGATTTAATAATTCTTGACCCACCCGCATATGCAAAACATTTAAGCCAAGTAAAAAATGCGATGGTAGGCTATCGAAACCTGATTACTGAAGGATTAAAAAAAATAAACAAAGGAGGAATTTTATTTACGTTCTCTTGTTCTCAAGCCATCGATAAAGAATTATTCCGAAAAATCATTTTTCAATCTGCATTGCAAGCTGGAAGAAATGTACGCATCTTACATCAGCTCTCCCAACCCGAGGATCACCCTATCAGCATATATCATCCTGAGTCGGAATATTTGAAGGGTTTTGCACTTTATGTTGATTAAAAAAACTGATTAACTTTGCAAAGTTATTAATCGAGCTATGAACCAACTTCCTAATTTAAAAAACTACAACAATGGAAACTTTTTTCTTATTGCCGGAACTTGCATTGTAGAAACAGAAGAGATTACTTTCAAGACTGCATCGCATCTTAAAAAAATTACTGACCAATTAGGAATACCTTTTATCTTCAAAGCATCCTATCGCAAAGCAAATCGTACTAGAGTTGATTCGTATACTGGCCCTGGTGATTTAGAAGCCTTGAACATATTAAAAAATGTTGGTGCTGAATTAAACCTGCCGCTTTTAACAGACATTCACGAAAGTGATGAGGCAGCTATGGCCGCTGAATATGTAGATGTATTACAGATTCCAGCTTTCCTTTGTCGCCAGACCGACTTATTAGTTGCTGCTGCTAAAACGCAAAAAATTGTAAATGTAAAAAAAGGACAATTTTTATCTCCTGAAGCAATGCAATTTGCCATTAACAAAATTAAAGCTGCAGGTAATGATCGTATTTGGTTAACAGAACGAGGAACCAGTTTTGGTTATACCGATTTGATTGTTGATTTCAGAGGCATTTCAACAATGAATAGTTTTGGTTATCCTGTGGTAATGGACATTACGCATAGTGTACAACAACCGAATCAGATAACAGGAGTTACAGGGGGACAACCTACACAGATTGCTACATTGGCAAAAGCAGCTATAGCAACGGGAGCAAAAGGAATATTTTTAGAAACGCATCCAAATCCGAAGGAGGCCTTATCTGATGGCGCAAACGCAATACAGCTAGATCGTGTAGAAGAATTATTAAACGACTTAGTGATTTTACAGCAAGCCGTTAATAAGATTACTCGTTAAAAAGAATTATCGGAAATTTTAAAACGGAAAATCGGCTCAAGGTCGTTTAATTCGTTCATCATGCAATTCAAATCCGTAATTATTCCGTTGTTAAATCCGTACACCCAGCCATGAATTGCCAGTGCGCGCTTTTCCCATGCTTTTTGTACGACTGAAGTTTTAGCAAGATTTTTAACTTGCTCCATTACATTTAGCTCCACTAATCGATTAGATCGTAATTGAAAATCTTCTATAGCATTTAACTCTTCGGCATATAACGCATAAACCTCTTTAATATTACGGAGCCATTTATTAATAATGCTACCATAATCTTTATTCTCCATTGCAGCTACAACACCGCCACAACCATAATGACCACAAACAATAATATGTTCTACATGTAAGACATCTACAGCATAATTAAGAACCGTCAATAAATTCAAATCGGTATGTACTACTAAATTGGCAACATTACGATGTACGAAAATTTCACCTGATTTTGTATTTGTTATTTCATTTGCTGGCACACGACTATCCGAACAACCAACCCATAAATAATGAGGCGTTTGCCCTTTTATTAGGTTTTTAAAAAAATCTGGTTCCTTTGCTAATTTAGATTTCGACCATTCTTTATTACCCTCTAGCAATCTATGATAACTATTTTCTTGATTCATTCTAAAGATTATTTGAACAAATGTATACTATTAAACTAATAAAAACAATGATGAATTATACACTCACTTTTTATACTTTTGTAAAGTATGAATACTACAAGAAAAAAAATAGTAGCAGGCAACTGGAAAATGAATTTAAATCTGCAGGAATCTCAAAGCATTGTTGCGGAATTAATTGGAATGATTGCTGATGAAAATAAAAATGATTGTGAAGTATATCTTTTTCCATCATTTATTTACATAAATACATTACATCGTCAAACACAAGAAACTTCAATTCTTATAGGTGCACAAAACTGCTCAGATAAAAGCGTTGGTGCTTACACAG
The DNA here is from genome assembly GCA_943332105.1 of Chitinophaga pinensis. GTDB lineage: Bacteria > Bacteroidota > Bacteroidia > AKYH767-A > OLB10 > CAINEC01. The sequence continues at coordinate 7,286 of CALQOD010000066.1, forward strand.
GAGAAATATCAATAAACATGCTTTCATCAGTTGGATGTAAAGCCGTACTGATTGGTCATAGCGAAAGAAGAGTCTATTACCAAGAAACCAATTATACCTGTGCAGAAAAAATAAATCTTGCACTTCAACAAAACATCACTCCATTTTATTGCATAGGTGAAACATTAAATGAGCGTAACGCTAATCAGCAATTTGAAATTATCGAGAAACAATTAATTGAAGGAATTTTTCATTTAAACGCTGAAGATTTTTCTAAGTGTGTTATTGCTTACGAACCAGTATGGGCTATTGGCACAGGTGTAACTGCAACGGCATTACAAGCACAAAATATGCATGCATTTATTAGAAATAAAATCGCCGAAAAGTATTCTTTAGCTGTCGCCCAACAAGTTCGCATTCTTTATGGTGGTAGCTGTAACAAAGAAAATGCAGCAGAATTATTTTCATTGCCTGATGTTGATGGTGGACTTATAGGAAGCGCTTCCTTAGAATCAAGGAACTTTATGAATATAATAAAGGCATTTAAATAATTCATATAAATTTAATTGTGACAAATAATACCTATCGATACTTTATTGAGCTTGCTTACAAAGGCACGAATTATCACGGTTGGCAAATTCAACCAAATGCTATAACCGTACAGGCAGATTTAAACAATGCCTTGAAAATTCTCTCAAAAGAAAATATTGAAACCATAGGATGTGGCCGTACTGATACTGGCGTACATGCATCTCAATTTTATGCTCATTTTGATTCGATTGCTGAAACAGAAGAAATTAAACTTTGGATCAGGAAATTAAATTCTATTTTAAAAAACAATATTTTCATCATTGATATTCACGCTGTACATTCAAATGCGCACGCACGTTTTGATGCAACATCAAGAAGTTACAGTTATTATATTGCTAAACATAAAGCCATTTTTCAACGTGATTTAATGTGGTATACCCCTATTGCCTTAGATGTAAATTATTTAAATTCATTATCAGAAATTTTAAAATCAACTAGAAAATTTGAAAGCTTCAGTAAAACCGGTGTAGAATATTCTACCTTTGAATGTGATATAAAAGAAGCTATTTGGAAAGAGCACGAACATAGCTATGAATTTACAATTACTGCAAATCGTTTTTTGCGTGGGATGGTAAGAGCTATTGTAGGTACTTTGTACGAATTCAACAAAATGCAATTGCCAGCATCTATGTTAGTGGATATAATAAGTAGTGCAGATCGTTCTAAAGCCGGACATGCTGCTCCGCCACAAGGATTGTTTTTAGAACAAATCACTTATCCTTATTTATCGAAATTGTCACAATCGCCATTTCAGTTATGAGCGTAAGTGGAAAAGCATTTGATAAAAACTTACTTGTTCGAATATTGAACTTTGTTAAACCTTATCGAAAATTATTTTACAGCAGTATATTACTTACAATTTTATTAGCTGTACTATCTCCACTGCGCCCATTAATTACGCAGTATCTTTTGGATAATTGCTTAAATTATGATAAAAGAATTGTGCTTTTTAATTTAACCATGTTGATGATTGCAATTTTAATTTTGCAATCGGTTATTCAATTTATACATTCCTGGTGCACTAATTTATTGGGTCAACATGTAATAAAAGATTTAAGAATTTTGTTATTTCAAAAACTGATACATTTCAGATTAACCTATTTTGATAAAACGCCAGTGGGAACTGCTATAACTAGAAGTGTTTCTGATATGGAGACAATTGCGGATATTTTTTCAGAAGGTTTAATTGTAATAATTGGCGACTTACTACAACTTATTGTTATAATCGGCGTAATGTTTTATACAGATTGGAAAGTGACATTGGTTTGTTTAAGCACGATTCCTGTACTTGCTTTTGCTACTACTGTTTTCAAAAATAAAATCAAAGCAACCTTTGGAGATGTAAGAAACCAAGTAGCTGCGTTAAATACTTTTGTACAAGAACATCTTACCGGAATGCGAATAGTTCAAATGTTCAATCGGGAGGAAACTGAATTAGAAAAATTCAAAATAATCAATCGATTGCATCGCGATGCCAATATTAAATCAGTATGGTACTATTCCATTTTTTTTCCTGTTGTTGAAATACTATCTGCTGTATCTATTGCCTTACTTGTTTGGTGGGGATCAGGTGAAGTAATAAGCGAAAAGATAACTTTTGGAATGTTGGTTTCATTTATCATGTATATCAATATGCTATTTCGACCAATAAGAGAATTAGCTGATAAATTTAACACACTTCAAATGGGAATGGTAAGTGCGGAACGAATTTTCAAACTGCTGGATGAAAAAGAATCCACTAAAAACGAAGGTACTATAACCAAACAAAAAATAGAAGGTAGTATAGAATTTAAAGATGTATGGTTTGCATATAACAATCAAAATCACAATAATGAAAATCCCGATTGGATTTTAAAAGGATTAAGCTTTAAAGTAAATGCTGGAGAATGTGTAGCATTAGTCGGTGCAACTGGAGCAGGTAAATCAACAATTATAAATATCATTAATCGATTTTATGAGATCAGTAAAGGAGAAATTTTAATTGATGGAATAAATATCAATGATTATGAATTGGAGTTTTTAAGAAGCAAGGTGGCTGTTGTACTACAGGATGTATTTTTATTTTCAGACACCATTGCAAATAATATCACATTATTTAATCCGTCTATTACCGAAGCTCATATAAAACATGCTGTTAAAGCTGTTGGCTCTGATAGTTTTATTGATGAACTTCCAGGTCATTTAAATTATCAAGTAATGGAAAGAGGTCAGGCATTATCAATGGGCCAACGACAACTAATTGCATTTATAAGGGCTTATGTTTACAACCCTGACTTATTAATTCTAGACGAAGCAACATCATCCGTTGATTCAACCACAGAAGAACTAATCAGCAATGCAACAAATGTTATTACTAAAAACAGAACATCTATCATCATTGCACACCGATTATCTACTATTCAAGATGCTGATAAAATTTTTGTTATTGAACAAGGACGAATAATTGAAAGTGGATCACATGCTGAATTGTTAGCTAACAATTCACATTACAAAACACTTTTTGAAATTCAATTCATGCAAGAAAATCAATAATTTTTTTGAAAGATTTTTTAAGAGTTGAGTAAAAATATTCCATCATTATTCTAAAATGGTTTTCGATTTCAACATTTCACTTTTTTCGATTTTATAAAATATTTTTCATATAAAATAAAAATCAAATTTATAAAATCATTATTTTTTCTTTTGATTTATTCAATCACTTTAAAAATAAAAATAATACACACATAAAATAAAATCATTCAAAAATATCATTTTCTCCTATGAAAAATGAAAATTGAATTTGTTTTATATTTTCATTTTAAATGTTTGCGATTGTTTTTTTTGAATAAATTTTATTGAAATTATTTTTTTATTTTTATTATTTCATCATTGAAAATTTTATAAAAATACATTTTCAAATATTAACAATTTCGCACATTTTCGTTGTTAATAACTTTGCAAGAGCTTGTTAGAAATTTACTTTCAGCTATAGTAAGTTTACACCTCAACCAATTTAATAATTTTAAAATGGCAACTACAAAAAAAGCAGCACCTAAGAAAGCTGCAAAAAAAGCCGCTAAAAAGGCTACAAGAAAAGCAGCACCAAAGAAAGCTGCTAAGAAAGCTGCTCCTAAGAAAGCTGCTAAAAAAGCTGCTCCTAAGAAAGCTGCTAAGAAAGCTGCTCCTAAGAAAGCTGCTAAGAAAGCAACGAAAAAAGCTGCTCCTAAGAAGGCTGCTAAGAAAGCTGCTAAGAAAAAATAATTTTTTCTTAGATACAAAACAACCCGCGATGCAAATTGTGGGTTGTTTTGTTTTATACCTTTTCCAAAACTAAAACCCCTTTTTAGCACATAGTTATCCAGGATACTTCTTAATCTAATTAGCTGTTAAGAGGCAATAGAATAATTTTGAAGAAATTCAGTAGATTAACTTCAAACTAAACAAGAAATCACTTATCTGTTTCTTATCTTTGTATTATGAGTAAGAACGGAAGAGTACTTGTTGCAATGAGCGGTGGAATCGATAGCTCGGTTGCTGCAATATTATTACATCAACAAGGTTACGAAGTTGTTGGCATTACTATGAAAACATGGGACTATGCTACAAGCAACTCATCAAAAAAAGAAACAGGCTGTTGTAGCCTCGATTCTATTAATGATGCGCGGAGTATTGCCGTTAGATATGGTTTTCCGCATTATATACTTGATATCCGTGATGAATTTGGCGAGCATGTAATAGATAATTTTGTTGATGAATATTTAGCAGGACGAACGCCAAATCCTTGTGTTATGTGCAATACACATATTAAATGGGAAGCTTTACTTAAGCGTGCCGATATGCTAAACTGTGAATTTATTGCTACTGGCCATTATGCTAAAGTAAGAATGGAAAATAATAGAGCTGTTATTTCTAAAGGCCTTGATGCAAGTAAAGATCAGAGTTATGTTTTATGGGGAGTAACGCAAGAGTGTTTAACAAGAACAATGTTTCCCGTTGGAGGATTTGAAAAATCGGTTATTAAACAAATGGCGAGAGACATGGATTTACATGAGCTCGCTAATAAAAGTGAGAGTTATGAAATCTGTTTTATTCCTGATAATGATTATCGTTCATTTTTAAAAAACAGAGTTCCAGAATTAGATAAAAAATTAGATGGCGGAAGTTTCATTAATAAAGAAGGTTCGATTTTAGGCAAACATAAAGGATATCCATTCTATACTATTGGTCAGCGGAAAGGATTAGCAGTTGCATTTGGAGAGCCAATGTATGTTACCGAAATAAAACCAGAAAGCAATTCAGTTGTTTTAGGAACAATTGAAGAATTGAAGAAACAAGAAATGACAGTGCGCGATATCAACTTGATAAAATATGAGTCTTTAATTGCACCAATGGATGCAGTTACAAAAATTCGGTATAAAGACCCAGGTATGATGAGTACCATCACTAAAATTGGAAATGAAATGTCTGTTTTATTTCATCAGCCAGTAACGGGACTTGCTCCCGGTCAAAGTGCAGTTTTTTATGAAGGTGATGATGTTATTGGTGGTGGATTTATTAATAAACCGACTACAAATCAATAAATAAATAGAAATATTTAAAGAAGATACTTAAATTTGAATTCAATGAAAAACTATCTTCTGATAATTATATGTATCTGCTTCCTTGCATCGTGCACAAAGGAAAACACGATTGAGGTAAGTACCACAAATTATTTTTATCAGTACTTTCCAACTGACTCTGGAATTATTCGTTACTATCAAGCTGATTCTATTTTTTGGGATGCAAATAATCAAGCGGCACTTGACACGATTCGTTATGAAATCAAAGAAGTAATTGCAGGTAATTATTTTGATAACGAAAATGAAATATGCCAACGCATCGAACGATATAAAAAAGATGTTAACGGAAATTGGATCATCTGGAAAGTACTTAGTGATAAGAGAATTCAGTTTAATGCAGAGCGCTATATCGATAATATTCGTTTCATCAAATTAAAATTTCCTTTGAATACTACTGAAAAATGGAATGGTAATGCGTTAAATACGCTGGATGCTCAATACTACCAAATAACCGATGTGCATCAGCCAGAAAACATCAACACGCTTGCCTTCGACTCTGTATGCACCGTTTTGCAAGATAATTACATTGATGCAACGCGACAGTTTTATGGTATGGAAAAATATGCAGCTCGCATCGGAATGATCTATCACCGAGAAAAAAACATCGCTACTATCCCCACTTCACAAGGTATCATCATCAGAGGTGGTTATGACTACACAGAAAAAATAATATCCTATACATTAAACCCATGAAATCGAAATTGATTTTAAGTATTTGTCTTTTTTTATGCATCAACAATGCATTTGCGCAAGACCGATATGTTATTCATTTTGCAAATAAGAATAACTCGCCCTACTCTATCAATAATCCACAGCAGTTTCTTTCACAACGTGCAATTGATAGAAGAACCAAACAAGGAATTGTAATTGATCAGTCTGACTTACCTGTCAACCCAAGCTATGTTACAGGAGTTGCATTTACTGGAGCAATAGTATTGAATACTAGTCGCTGGTTAAACACTGCAACTGTTCAAATAACTAATCCTGCTCAATTAAATATGATCAGCGCATTATCTTATGTTTCATCAGTTGGTAATGTGGGTCGCTATGGTCATCAAAAAAATGGTAATGAAAAATTTGCGGATGAGAAAATTCAAACTCCTGTAAATAACAACTCAAGTTTTTTAAGAACCAACAATTTTAACTATGGTCAAGCAACGGATCAAACGCAAATGATTTCTATAAATGCATTGCATGATTTAGGGTATGCTGGTGAAGGAATGTTGATAGCATTATTAGATGGTGGATTTATGGATGCGAACATAATGCCTGCATTGGATAGCGTTTTTGCAAATAATCAAGTAATCGCTACATGGGATTTTGTTTCCAATGATGTGAATGTTTATGATGACAACTGGCATGGAGCTTCTGTATTTTCATGTATTGCAGCGAATGTCCCAGGAGAAATGGTTGGAACTGCACCGCATGCTCAATTTTTATTATTGCGTTCGGAAGATGTGAATTCAGAATATATTATTGAAGAATACAATTATGCTAGCGCTGCTGAATATGCGGATAGTGCAGGAGCCGATGTGATTCATTCGTCACTTGGTTACACTACGTTCGATGAGCCTTCACAAGACCATACATATGCTGACATGAACGGCAATACTGCCCCAGCAACAATAGCTGCGGACTTAGCTGCGAAAAAAGGAATCATTGTTACAAGCAGTGCAGGTAATGAAGGGAACTCAGCGTGGAATTTTATTAGTGTTCCGCTCATTTCTATGCTCGACACATTTTTATCATCTGCTTCGCCGGTTATTGTTATTTCATCTAAATTTTTACCCTCTTCTTTTAGTTCAAAACTCTTATTGA
>CALQOD010000067.1 GCA_943332105.1 Chitinophaga pinensis
GAAGCTGGTAAAGGTCCAATCAATGTAAGTGTTTATGATCCATGGGCTGTTAAAGCTGGTTCATTTGAATTAGCATTTAGCGGTGTTAGCGATGCTGATTACTATTACTTATATAATAATCCTTCGCAATTTATTGGAATTAATGATATCACTTCAAATGCTAATACAGTAACAATTATTACTGCTGGCAACTCAGGAATTACTGAAGGAACATACATTACTTTAAATAACGTACAAGGAATTACATCAACTCCTTCTATCAATGGTTCGTTTGAAGTGCAGTATGCAAATGCAGATACTTTAAGAATTACGACTACATCATTTAGTGGTACTTTGACAGCTGGTACAAATGCTCAATTGCGTAGTTCATTAGCTCGTTCAACATTTAGTATTTCAAGTATTAATGAGCAATTATATGAGAAGAATAAAATCTCATTAAACATCTCCAAAATCAATGGACAAGAGCCAGGTAACTATGGCGCTGTTAATAATGGTTTAATTGGTGGCACAATTACTTATAAAAACGCTAGCGACCAATGGTTAAGTGGAGTAAAAGATGTTGATGCAACTTCTATATTAACATCTACATCAAACTGGATTTTAAGTGGAACTCAAACAAATGTTGATTTATTAAATCCATCTCCAAGTTACTTCTTAGATTCTATAGAAGCATACGAATCAATTCTGTCTGGCACATGGGCTCCTTTCTTATTATCAAGTAATGCTAAAACAGTTGCAGCACCAAAGCCATCAAGAACTCCAGGAACAAGTAATTCATTAGACTTACGTTCTTTCATTAAGTGGAGCTATATGTCGTCAGTAGATGTTGTAATTACCAATGATAAATCAAAATGGACTCGTGCTGTTGTTATGGAAATGGGTGAGGATACGATGCCTAATGTTGGTAATGCTAAAAAGTTCATGATGAGAAATCAACATTCCGTTGATAAGAATGGATTAGCATGGGATGCACCAGGAGCAAATGTTTCAGAAGCATCTTTAACAGATACAGTAGGTATGGGCTGGTTCCCTGGATATGCAATCAATGTAGAAACTGGTGAGCGTTTAAATATCGTTTTCGGTGAAAACTCTGCATTGGTAAATGAAAATGGAACAGATATGAAGTGGAATCCAACAGGAAATACTGGCAGAGATGCAAACGGCCGTTTAAGTTATGGTGGTATGCATTACATCTATGTTTATGGTATCGATACAATAGCAAGTACTGCAATAGCTCCAACAGTAGGTAAATACGATAATGGTGCTAAAGTAGATACATTATTCAGAAGATTCAGTAATTCTTACACTGCAGCATCATCTTCTCCAGCAGCTAGAGCGGCGTTTAGAGCTATGACTTGGTGCACATTGCCAATTGTTAATGATGGATTTACTTATGATGAAAACTCTTCATCAGAAGTGAAAGTGAGCTTACGTATTAAGAAAAACTATAAGCAATTTACTTCGGATGGTGCTACTGCTGTTAATGGTGGTAATCCATACTATCAGTTTACAATTCCTGGTTCATATGAATTAAGCACGAATGTAACTGAAAAGGCTAAATCAGCTTTAGATTATATTAACGTTGTTCCTAATCCTTACTATGCTTATTCTACTTACGAAAAAACTAGAAAAGATCAGTTAGATAACCGCGTTAGAATTATAAATTTACCTTCTAAATGTACAGTTTCAATTTATACATTAAATGGAACATTGGTTCGTCAATTTAAACGTGATGTAACTGGTGATGTGTCAGCTGGACAAATCGTATCGGAAGGTCGTGATGATAATTTAGCTACTACCTTAGATTGGGATTTGAAAAACACTGCAGGTATTACTGTATCAAGTGGAATTTATATTATCCATGTAGATGCAGGTGCTTTGGGAGAAAAAGTAGTTAAGTGGTTTGGTGTAATGCGTCCAATTGATCTAGATTCATTCTAATACCTAACAACACAAAAAAGAAAAAAAATAGATATGAAGAAAATTCTAATATATATTTCGATTGCAACAATGGCACTTTCTGCCATCAGTTCGCAAACTTTTGCCGGTAATGAAGACCGTGCTGGTCAGAGTGGTGCTCACGAGTTGCTGATAAACCCTTGGGCAAAAAATTCAGGATGGGGTGTTGCAGGACTTGCAAATGCAAGAGGTGTTGAATCTTTCGGATTGAACCCTGCTTGTGCAGCTTATTCAAAAGGAACAGACATTGCCTTCTCGCATACAGATTGGTTAAAAGGGTCTGATATCAAAATTAATGCATTCGGTATTTCTCAAAAAGTTGGCGAAAGTGGTGCGTTAGGTTTGACATTAGTATCGATGAGCTTTGGAGAAATTCAACGATTAACAGAATCTCAGCCTGATGGAGGAGGAGGAACCTATTCGCCTCAGTTCTTGAATATCGGATTGACTTATGCTAAGGAGTTTAGTAATAGCATTAAAGGTGGTATTACAACTCATATTGTATCTGAATCAATAAATGATGTTACGGCACAAGGATTCGCAATAGATGCGGGTATTCAGTATACAACAGGTAATAACGCAGATCATGACAATATTCGTTTTGGCATTGTGTTAAGAAATGTTGGAACACCAATGAAGTATCAAGGCGAAGGGTTGTCTTATAGAAATGATAACGCAACACAAAATATCAATGTGCTGCAAGAACAACGTACAGAGAATTTTGAGTTACCTGCTTTAGTTTCTATCGGAGCTGCATATGATATCAAAGCTGGAACAGATTCTCGCATCACTCCTTCAATAGCATTTACATCGAATTCTTTCATTCGTGATCAAATCGGATTAGGGGTAGAATACGGATTTAAAAACTCTTTATCAATTCGTGCTGGTTATACAGTAGACAAAAAAGATAAAAATGCGATGATTGATCAAGACATTACTGCATTGAAAGGATTAAGTGGTGGATTGTCTTATGAAGTTCCACTTGGCAAATCTGGAAAACGATTCGGAGTTGATTACTCTTATCGTTCTACAAAAACATTCGATGGAACACAGTCTATCGGAGCACATATTATATTATAATAAATAAAATAAATAGTTGGAAGACCTTCTCTGATGAGGAGGTCTTCCTTGCTTTAATGACAGCAGCGTAAAATTTTTAAAAAATCAAAGACATGTCGAAAATTACTTATTTAACAGAAGAGGGATTAAAGAAATTGCAAGATGATTTAACTCATCTTAAAACGGTAGAACGTCCAAGTATTTCTCGTCAAATAGCAGAAGCACGTGATAAAGGCGATTTATCTGAAAATGCAGAGTATGATGCTGCAAAAGATGCACAAGGATTATTAGAGTTGAAGATTTCAAAGATGGACGATTTACTAGCTAATTCTCGACTAATTGATGAGTCTAAGTTGGATATTTCGAAAGTTTCCGTTTTGTGTAAAGTGCGAATTAAAAACACCGCGAATAAATCTGAAATGACTTATATGCTAGTAGCAGAAAATGAAGCTGATCTGAAGTCAGGTAAAATTTCTGTCGGGTCTCCTATTGGTCATGGATTGTTAGGGAAAAAAGTAGGCGAGATTGCTGAAATAACTACTCCAGCTGGCAAGTTGAATTTTGAAATACTTGAAATTTCTTTAGGATAGTGTCGAGTGTATTTTCAAAGATAGTTTTAGGAGAAATCCCCTGTTATAAAATTGCTGAGGATGAGAATTTCTTGGCATTTTTAGATATTATGCCGCTTGCGATTGGACACACCTTGGTGATTCCTAAAAAAGAGTTTGATTATATCTTTGATATTAATAGTGATGAATACGCTAACTTATGGAAGTTTGCGCAAAGGGTAGCAAAAGCGGTTGGTGCAGCTATTCCTTGTAAGCGGGTAGGCGTAGCCGTTATAGGATTGGAGGTGCCTCATGCACACATACATTTGGTTCCAATAAATAAAGTAGGAGATATTAATTTTGAAAGAAGTAAATTATCGCCTACTAGAGAAGAAATGATTAGCGCTCACGAATCAATTCTTAAAGCATACGTGCTTATTTCTTAATTCGACCAGGGTTTTTATTGATAAATGTAGACCAGGAGGCTTTGCTTTTTTTTGCGGAAGTTTTTTTTATTTTAATGATTGAAGTTGATGCTTCCTGTTTAAAGCTTTTTGTTTGAAAATGATGGCAAACGGCAACACCTAATGCATCTGTTGCATCCAGAAATTTAGGAGTTTCTTCAAATTTTAAAATAGTTCGGAGCATGCTGGCTACTTGTTCTTTACTTGATGCGCCGCTGCCGGTAATTGATTTTTTAATTGTTCTAGGACTATATCCATGAACTGGAAGATGATGATGCAGTGCCGCTGAAATAGCTGCGCCTTGTGCTCGACCTAACTTTAACATCGATTGAACATTTTTTCCGAAGAAAGGTTCTTCAATTGAAAATTCGTCTGGCTTGTATTGCTTGATTAATTTTTCGACTGTATCAAAAATTTCTTTTATACGAAGGAAGTGATCTTCTTTTTTATCTAATGACAAGACTCCTGCTGAAATTAATTTCATATTGTTGCCAGTGATATGAATAATACCATATCCCATTACAACTGTACCGGGGTCGATACCTAAAATTATTTTATCTGTATTGCTCAATTTTATTTATTTCAATTGACGATAAATTTCCCAGCAAACTACACCTGCACAAACGGAGATATTGATAGAATGCTTAGTTCCTGATTGAGGAATTTCTATGCACCCATCACACATATCAATAACACTTTGTTGAACACCATCCATTTCATGACCGAAGATAATGGCAAAAGGTTTGCCTGCTGCAATAAAATCATTTAGCATATAACTATGAGTTGCTTGTTCTACAGCGTAAATAAAATAACTTTGAGTTCTTAAAAAGTTAATAGCATCTTCTGTTTTCTCGAAATATTCCCAATCAACAGATTCGGTTGCGCCGATTGCTGTTTTTGAAATTTCTTTGTGTGGAGGAGTAGAAGTTATCCCACAAAGAATTATTTTTGAAGTGTTGAAAGCATCTGCTGTTCGAAATACAGAACCAACATTCAGCGCGCTACGAACATTATCCAATATAATTACATAGGGAAGTTTATCCTGCTTTTTATAATCTTTTAAGGCAGGTCGATTGAGTTCATCATTTTTAAGCTTCTGCACGATTTTTTATCTTTACCACAAAGTTAACAATGGCAACGAAAGAAGAAACACCTTTAATGAAACAATATAACAGCATCAAGTCAAAATACCCTGATGCCCTTTTATTATTTCGTGTTGGCGATTTTTACGAGACCTTTAATGAAGATGCAGTAAAAGCATCCAAGATTTTGGGAATTGTTTTAACGAAAAGAAGTAACGGTGCTGCTTCAGAAATGGATCTGGCAGGATTTCCCTATCATTCATTAGACACCTATCTTCCGAAATTAGTCAGAGCTGGATTGCGTGTTGCAATATGTGATCAGCTGGAAGATCCCAAGATGACGAAAACTATTGTTAAAAGAGGGGTGACTGAAGTAGTAACGCCAGGAACTGCGTTTAGTGATAAAATTTTAGATTACAAATCAAATAACTTCTTAGCGGCCGTTTGTTTTCAATCAGAAAACCTAATTGGATTGTCAATTTTAGATGTTTCAACGGGAGAGTACTTTGCTGCAGAAGGGTTTTGGGAATATATTGATAAGTTGATTCAAAGTTTTTCTCCAACTGAAGTATTGGTTTCTCGTAAAGATCAACAAGCATTAAAAAATCTTTTAGGTAATAAGTTTTATATCTATACATTGGATGAATGGGTTTTTCAACAGGATTATACCCAGGAGTTGTTGTTGAAGCAACTAAATACAACATCACTAAAAGGATTTGGCATTCAAGATTTGGTAGCAGCTACCATTGCTGCTGGTGCAGCCTTACACTATGTCCAGCAAATGCAACAGGTATCATTAAGCCATATAAAATCCATATCTAGAATTGATGAAGACCAATTTGTATGGCTAGATCGGTTTACTATTCGTAATCTTGAAATTATTTCATCGCCACATGAAAAAGCAACAACCTTGCTGGATGTAATGGACCATACCGTGTCACCCATGGGCGCTCGTTTGTTACGAAGATGGTTGCTGATGCCTTTGAAAAATATTCATGCTATTAATGAGCGTCATGAAGTAGTGTCAAGTTTTTTTGACCAAGAAGAATTTAGTATAAGAATCGAACAAATATTAAAGTCAATTGGCGATTTAGAGCGATTGTCTTCTCGTATTGCCATCAAGAAGCTCACACCGAGAGAGGCAGTTCAGTTAAAAAGAGGAATTGCAATGCTCGCACCTCTTAAAAGCGAACTAGCAGAAAGCAATAACAAGGCATTGCAGAAAATGGGTGATTTAATCAATCCATGTGTACAGCTTTTAAAAATATTAGCTGAGGCTATTTCTGATGATGCTCCTGCAGTAGCAGCAAAAGGAGGATTTATAAAAGACGGATATTCGTCGGAGTTAGATGCCTTGCGAAAAATTTCTTCGGAAGGGAAAGATTATTTATTGAAAATCCAAAGGGAAGAAAGTGAACGTACAGGAATTACATCATTGAAAGTAGCTTACAACAATGTTTTTGGATACTACATTGAAGTTACCAATGCACATAAATCGAAGGTGCCTGAAAGTTGGGTAAGAAAGCAAACATTAACCAATGCGGAACGATATATTACTGAAGAGTTAAAAGTGTATGAAGAAACGATTTTGGGTGCTGAGGGAAAAATACTAGATATTGAAATTAAGTTGTACGATGAGATATTGAATTCAACGATGTCGTACATACAGGCGCTACAACAAAATGCATTTCAAATAGCGCAAGTTGATTGTTTGAGGTCGTTTGCAGAAGGTGCTAAAATAAATAATTACATACGACCAACATTAAACGAAGGCTTAGTAATTAATATTAAGGAAGGGCGGCATCCTGTTTTAGAAAAGCAATTACCACTTGGAGAATCGTATATCCCCAATGATGTTTTTCTTGATAATGAGTCTCAGCAAATAATCATGATTACGGGTCCGAATATGTCGGGTAAATCAGCCATACTTCGACAAACGGCATTAATAGTTTTGATGGCTCAGGTTGGTGCGTATGTGCCAGCATTTTCAGCCGAGATTGGCTGGGTTGATAAAATATTTACAAGAGTAGGTGCGAGTGATAATTTATCTCAAGGAGAATCTACCTTTATGGTAGAGATGAACGAGACAGCAAGTATCCTTCATAATATTACTAATCGTAGTTTAGTATTACTTGATGAAATTGGTCGTGGTACATCAACCTATGACGGTATTTCTATCGCATGGGCAATTGCAGAGTATATACATCAGCATCCAAAGTTCAATCCTAAAACACTTTTTGCCACCCACTATCATGAACTAAATGATATGTCGGCGCAGTTTAAAAGAGTGAAGAATTACAATGTTTCGATTAAAGAGGCGGGTAACTCTATTTTATTTTTAAGGAAGTTAGTACCTGGTGGAAGTGAGCATAGTTTTGGTATTCATGTGGCGAGAATGGCAGGAATGCCTGTTCAGGTATTGAATAAGGCGGAAGAAGTACTTAAAAAATTAGAATACAACCATGATCTAAAAAGTGAAGGTAAATCGATGGAGACAATTTCTGATAATGGAGAAATGCAATTAAGCATATTCCAGCTAGACGATCCACTTTTGATGCAAATCAGGGATGAAATTGCGGACACGAACATTGATAAATTGACCCCTGTAGAGGCATTAATCAAGCTGAATGAAATCAAGAAGTTGATTTCTAAAGAAAAACTAAAATAATTTGACAAAAATTTGGTTTCAAACCGATTAAAAACTTAATTTTGCCACCCGTTCAATAGTAAACCTATTGAAATCGTTCTTAAAATCAATTCTCATAAGGAATATGCGAAAGTAGCTCAGTTGGTAGAGCGCGACCTTGCCAAGGTCGAGGTCGCGGGTTCGACCCCCGTCTTTCGCTCAAGGCCTCCCTCAGGAGGCTTTTTCATTCAGTTCTAAAATTATTTCTTAGGCCGATGTCTTGGAAATGCCCAGGTGGTGGAATTGGTAGACACGCAGGACTTAAAATCCTGTGGCCTTAACAGCCGTATCGGTTCGACTCCGATCCCGGGTACATCAAAACCCTGTAGTATGCACTACAGGGTTTTTTATTTTCAATAAAGCCGTATCGGTTCTCCCGATAGTAATGAAGGTATTCACCTAAGTATTATTTTGTTTATATCGCCGTATTAGTTGATATTTATTAAATGCCTTTATTTAATTCATGCTTCGCAATAATAAAAAATATATAAAATACAGGTGTTTTTTTTTAAAAAGCTTTCCGCTTCTTTTCTGATAAGCATGACCGCTTCAAGTGTGGATTTTACTTTATCAACAATAGATTGTTCTCGTTTGATAAGTTTTGGGTAAAATACTTGTTTAGGAATAGACGTTTTCTAATTTAGGGAGTGGCTTTTCGTATTTGACAACACTTTTATTATTTCTGCTATGAAACAACTATTTGGATTTTGTTTGATGTTGCTAGGTATTTTGAGTTCAAATGCTGTTGCTCAATCGCCAAAATCAAATGATAAGTCTTTTGATCAATTAATTTATTCAAAGATTGATTACAATCGTTTGCCTGATGAAGTAAAGCAACAAATCAAAAAAAATAAATTAGCAGGTGTTTCGCTATTTGATGGTGTAAGTCGTTGCTTCGTTGCAGATGTTTCAACTGTAAACTCAGCTAGCGACATTGATAAGAAACTTGCTTTTCTGAAATCAGTAACTAATTTTAAAAAGGTTAATTATCTTTCTGGTAATCGCATCGAAATAATTGCATCCATCGATATAGAGGCTGCCTTATTTAAAGAATTGTTTTTGACGAATAATGTAAATGCAAATTTTATTGATCAGAAATTTGTTGTTTATAAAGCCAAATAGCCCATGAAAATACGTCTATTTCTTTATACACTTTTTTTCTTTTTTTTTAGTAGTAATGTTTTCGGACAAGCGCCTGTTAACGATGATCCTTGTAATGCGATTCCCTTAACAGCTGGTACTGGTTGTAATTACGTAACAGGTACTACCACTAATGCAACTGCTACTACTGGTGTTCCTGCTCCTGGTTGTGCAAATTATGTCGGTGGTGATGTATGGTTTTCTGTAACGGTGCCTGCTTCTGGTAGTTTGATTTTCGATTCAAATACGGGTTTGATTACTGATGGTGGGATGGCGATCTATTCAGGGACTTGTGGTAGCCTGAATTTGATTTCATGTAATGATGATGGAAGTGCCAATGGATTGATGCCATCTATATCATTAAACGGATTAACTCCTGGTTCAACTATATATATTCGCTTTTGGGAATATGGCAATGATAATCCTGGAGATTTTTCATTGTGTGTTGAAACGGTTACTCCATGTGCTACGACATCCACAAATGCTTCTTGTTCAAGTGCTGATCCTTTTTGTACAGGGACTTCGTATAACTATTGCAATACAGTTAATGTTCCTTCTCTTGGAGGTGGAGGTGTTTATGGTTGTTGTTTATCGACACCAAATCCCGCATTTTATTTTATGAATATTCAGTCAACTGGATCAATTACATTTAACATTTCCCAAAATACAAATGCAGGTGTAGGTATAGATGTCGACTTTGTATTGTGGGGGCCATTTGCCTCTCAGGCTGCGATGTGTTCAGGATTAGCGGCAGGAAATATTGTTGATTGTAGCTATTCAACAGCGGCGGTTGAGACAGCTACAATACCAAATGCTGTTGCCGGACAGTGGTACATGATGTTAATTACAAATTTCTCGAATCAACCAGGAAGCATTCAATTTAGTCAAACGAATTCAAGTACTTCTGGAGCTGGCTCAACAAATTGTAATATTCTTACTGCAATTCCTGGTCCTTGCACTAGTGGTTATTTCACACTAACAGGAACAGTTGATGTCCCTGCGCCACCAAGTACGGGAATATTGACAATAACCAATTCTAGCGGAGGTACACAAGTTTTTAATGCTCCGTTTTCATCTAGTATTGCTTATTCAATTCCTAATATTTGTGGGGATGGAAATGCACATTCGGTGACAGCTATTTTTTCTGCTGCAGGTGCACCAATAGTTTTACCAGCAAATTATACTGCACCAAGTTGTAATACACTAACTGCTACTCCAGGTCCATGTGTAGGTGGACAGTATACATTGTCTGGTACATTAACAACCAATAGCTGCATGCCTACTACAGGAACATTAACGATTGCAAGCTCATGTGGAGGAAGTGTAGTGTTTAACGCACCGTTTACTAGTCCATTGAATTGGTCGTTGCCAGCATCAAATGGCAATGGTGGTAACTGTACTATTACTGCCGTTTACTCTTCAGTAGGTGCTCCTACTTTAACATCGGTTACAATAGCAGAGCCTCAATGTTGTGGTGCGAATGCAGGAACAATTTCTGTAACTGCTACTAACGGTACTGTATATACGTCAGGGAGCAATACCCAAGTTGCTTTATGTCCAGGTGGATCAGTAAGTATGGTAAGCAACAACGATTACGTTCTGCCACCATCATATGATCCGGGTTGGGATGATTCAGAATTGTTTTATGCTATTTATGTTTCGCCAGGGCCAACAGTGCCCGATCCTGATTTAGATCCTAATTGGACAGGATATTATTGGACAGGACAGGATTTTACTAATAATGCTTATGCTACAAACTCTTCAAATTGCGGATCTCCAATTTTGAATTTACCTGGAATTAATGCAACCAATAACACGTTGGTTTTTGTGCCCATTACTGCTGACGATGGTGACAATGGAGTTAATTTCGACGGAGTTGTTGCACATGATCAGAATGGTGATGGGTGTTTTGATATAGGCAATCCTATTTCGATTACCTTTTTGAATCCTATTAATTTTACATCTACTGCTACCTGCAGTGGCTCAATGAGTGTGCAGATAAATGGAGGTTACCCAGAGTTTTTATCTGGACTGTATACTATATCAAACGCTGGTGCAGGTTCGTTAAGCGCAACATCAGCCACAGCAGGTGGATCTGTTACTATTTCTGGTTTAACGACAGGTCAGACATATTCAATAAATGTAACGGATGCTGGTGGGTGTGCTGTGGCTACCTATAGTGGCGTTTACCAAGGACCACCAACAATTTCGCTGACAGCTACTCCATCAACAATTTGTTTAGGATCATGTTCAACATTGTCGGCCACTGTTAATTCAGGAGTTACCCCAGGCAATGCAACTATAACAAATAAAGAGTGCGCAATTGTCGCAGATGGTGGAATCGGTGCAACGAATGGAACACCTGCAGTAAATACAGGGAATTGGGCACATACTTGTATCGAAGTCAGTGGAGTATGCGACCAAACATGGAATACAGGTGATGTGCTTTCGGTTAAAATAAATTTGATTCATGCGTTCGATGCAGATTTAGATATTTACCTTCAAGCACCCAATGGTGTTTACTATTTGTTAAGTCAAGATTTGGGTGGTGCAGGCGCTAATTACACTAATACCGTTTTTTCAGCAACGGGTGCAGCGGTAATAGCTGGTGGTGCTGTTGCAGCACCATTTACTGGTACTTTTAAGCCATTAGGTACAGGGAATAATTTTAGCAGCTTGAATGGCACATCAATAAATGGCTCATGGTGTTTATGGGTAGGAGATGATGGAGCTATTGATCAAGGTTCAATACAAAACTGGTCGCTAACTTTTGCCAACCAAACAAATTTTACTTATGCTTGGTTACCTGCGACAGGCTTGTCTGCTACTAATGTTTTAACTCCAACCGCTTGCCCAACTACATCTACTTCGTACACCCTTACCGTTACTAACGCGTGCGGATGTACGGCAACGGCAACTGTGCCTATTACAGTTACGCCACCTTTTACTCCAACCTTTAATACTATTGGACCAATTTGTTCTGGAGCATCAGTGCCATCTCTACCAACAACTTCAACAAATAGTATAACAGGAACATGGTCGCCGGCAACAATTAATAACGCTGCCACTGGAACCTATACCTTTACTCCGGGTGTTGGGCAATGTGCTAGCTCTACTAGCTTAACAGTAACAGTTGATAATGCACCAACTGTTACAAGTGTTATTACAAAGCCATTGTGTTTAGGTAATACGAATGCTTCAATAGATATCACAGTAGCTGGTGGTACCTCTCCCTTTACTTATCAGTGGTCAAATGGTTCAACCAATCAGGATATAAGCAATTTAGCAGTTGGAACGTATACGGTAACCGTTAGTTCAGCAAATGGATGTACGGCAGTATTATCAAATGTAGTTGCTACTCCTATTGCTGTAACTGTAAGTATTACATCTACTACTAATATTAACTGCTTTGGACAAAGTACTGGTGCAGTATCGTCAGTAGGAAATGGTGGTACTAGTCCATATACCTATTTGTGGTCTACAGGTGCTACTACAAATGTGATCAGCAATTTACCTTCAGGTGTTTATACTATTACAGTTGCAGATGCAAATGGTTGTACAAACAATACGAATGTTTCTGCTACATTATTACAGCAACCTCAACTTACGGTAAATCTTCCAATTGTGACGAACGTGAGTTGCTTTGGGGGCAATAATGGAAGTCTTACAGCAAGTCCAACAGGAGGAACGGCAGGTTATAATTATTCATGGAGCAATGGTGCTACTGGTCCCACAACCTCTGGTTTAACAATAGGAAGTTATACGGTTACTGTGACTGATGCGCGAGGATGTACAAATACAGCATCGACAACAATAACACAACCAACACAAGTAACTATAATAATACCATCAATAACAAATGTCTTATGTAATGGTGGAGCAACAGGAAGTGCAACTGCACTGGCAACAAATGGATCTCCTTTGTATACTTATTTGTGGAGTAATGGAGGTTCATCAGCAACAAATAGTGGTTTAACGGCAGGGATATACGTTGTTACAGCAACTGATGTAAACGGTTGTACAACTTCAACTTCTGCAACAATCACTCAGCCTAGTCTATTATCAGTTAGTATTCCATCAACAACAAATGTATTATGTAATGGAGGAGCAACAGGTAGTGCGACTGCATTAGCATCAAACGGAACATCAGGATATTCATACTTGTGGAATACAGGGTCGACTAGTGCATCGATAAATAATTTGGCAGCGGGAAACTATACTGTTACAACAACTGATGCAAATGGATGTACTAAATCTACAACAGCAATAATTACTCAACCAAGTTTGTTGACTGTTTTGATTCCATCAACAACAAATGTGTTATGTAATTCAGGATTTACAGGAGGTTTAACAGCATTGGCATCCAATGGTACAATTAGTTATACATATCAATGGAGTACAGGAGCTACAACATCAACTATTAGCGGATTGGCTATAGGAGCCTATACGATTACGGCAACTGATGCAAATGGATGTACAGCCACTACAAGTGCAACAATTACTCAGCCTACTCCAATTACATTAACTCCTTCAAGTACAACATCAACTTGTGGACAAGCAAATGGAAGTGCAAGCGTTAGTGTTGCTGGTGGTATTGCCGCTTACACTTATTCCTGGTCTGGTGGACAAACAACATCGTCAATTTCTAATGTCGCCTCTGGAGGATATGTAGTAACAGTTACCGATGCAAACGGATGTACGGCTTCAACTTCTGCGAATGTAGGAAGCATTGGTGGTCCAACAGTTACGGTTTTAAGCAACAGTAATGTAAGTTGCTATGGTGGAACTAACGGAAGTGCACAGGTGAATGTAAGTGCTGGTACAGGGCCGTTTACATACAATTGGTTACCTAGCGGAGGTAGTGGATTAGCAGCATCAAATTTAAGTGCTGGAAGTTATTCGGTAAACGTAACAGATGCTAATGGATGTACATCTTCCGTGTCTGTAGTCATTTCTCAGCCATCACAATTAGCTATATCATTACCATTAACAACAAATGTATTATGTAATGGTGCTGCAACTGGTAGCGCAACAGCATTAGCGGCGAATGGTACAGCTGGATATAATTATAGTTGGAGTAATGGAGCCACATCTGCAACGATCAATAATCTAACAGTAGGCACATACACTGTTACTGCAACGGATGCTAATGGATGTACGAAATCGACTACTGCAGTAATTACACAACCAAGTATATTAACAGTAGCAATACCATCAACAACGAATGTGTTATGTAATGGAGGAGCAACAGGAAGTGCAACAACATTAGCTGCAAATGGTATAGCAGGATATTCTTACTTATGGAATA
>CALQOD010000068.1 GCA_943332105.1 Chitinophaga pinensis
AAAGCAAGCAACGACACGGACTATGTTAAGCAGTTTTTAGCAACAAAGATTCAGGAATTCCCGAACGATACTATTTTGAAAAAGACGCTTAAGAAATTACAATAAGCTATTTTGAAATCATCAATTTACCTCTTGATGAAGTTTTGTTACTTCAATAAATTTTCCATTGGCTTGCAAATTATCCCAATATTTACTTTCCCCAAGACATTGATAATTTTTTTTTCAAAATCAAAAAGATAAGTTGTTCAAGAACTGCTTAAATCAAATATTTTATTGTAGACAAGTAGAAAAGGATATTCATCCCAGAAAAAGAAGGTACTATACTTTCCTGTTCTAACAGAACAATCCCTTCATTTAATATAGAATTAGATGCTTCATGTTCTGTTATTATTTATGCAACGGCCAAATCGATACACGTACGCCAATATAATTATATCCATAAATCCAAACATTTTCTTCATACTTTAGAAAATGAGTGTGAATCCTTCTTTATGCCTAGTAGTCCGCAATATTAAATTCCAAATCCAGATTATAAAACGTTCCCAAGTGGAACAAGTCATAATCAAGATAATCACGCCGGATCAGTTTGTGCATTTCATTGAAATCAAAAAACTTATAAGGATCCATATGTGGTTTTACATCTGACTTAATGATAACATCCAGTGGAGTGTTCATGCCGGGAGCATAACAAACCGAAACAAATACTTCTGCCGAGCCATGTGCCACTAATTCCATTGCATATTTTCTTGCAGCGATTGAACCGAGACGGTCGATGTGCGATAAATCTTTTCCATACAATGCACCTCCACCTATCTGAATTCGCGGACCATAGAAATCCATCACAAGTTTTCTTCCTGTCTGTCCGTTATCTCCATCACTGCCACCATTCAGCAAAGGACCGTTCGGGTTCACCAGAACATTCATGTCTTTCCAGTTTCCAATCCAGCGGCTGTCCAACTGCTGCAGTTGCATAAATGCATTATGAAGTACATGGTTGCATTCAATGGTGAAGTCAGTAAAGGAATAAACTTCTTTCTGCTGAAGCGTAAGCAACAATGTTTTGATGCACCAATCACTTCCGTTCTCATCCATCACGATGAGAACTTTTCCATCGGGTCCGTGACCTTTTAACTGACCGCCAATTAATTCTCTTATCACCTGCTCTCTGAAATACCATGCAGCAAAATGTTCGGGCGGAAGAAAATTTGTTTTGGAATCATACCCTGCATATCCTGTAACAATGGATTGGTCATTGACATAGTGCGTCCATTTTTGAGGAGCTTCCGTGAGCCAGCAGATTTTATCAATGATTTCATATTTCCTCACGTCAATATGATTTTCTTTTGTGTAACCGATTTCATCACCAATTTCAATTACGATTTCCCTGAGATCCACATCAAGTTTCCTGCGAGTAACAACTGAACCATTTAAAAATAAATGGTCTGACCACACGGCAACCTCAACTTGCGCATACGCTTCCGGATCTGTCTTGTAAGCATACTTAATAATCCTGTCAGCAAGAAGGTCACAGAACTTATCCGGGTGTCCGTTTAATACTGCTTCTGAATATCTTTTCATAATGTATTAGTTTTAATTATTTATTTATTGACTCACAGTTTTTCAAGTTGGAGGTAAGGAATTTTTACATCCATAAATTTCTGAGGATTACCATTTGCACTTACAAGCACGTTAATATTTTCTCTTCGTAAATCCTTTAGCATTAAATCAGTCATCGTTTCCACGTAACCGTCAGATACTATCAAACTTTTTCCAATCTTGTTTTTCCGCAGATGGTTAAACACAGGGCCAATGCTCGTTCCGCCTGTACTTTCATATTCCAGTTTTCCATCCTTGAACCTGGCTTCCACTACATCATCCGAAAAAACCCACAGCGGCATTTTAATGTATGACCTGAAATGATAGAGTAGGGATATGAGTGCGTCAATTTCATTACTCATTGAACCGCTTACATCCAGATAAATATTTGCAAGCTGAGATTGTGCTGGCTTTGTGCTCTCATTTTTTGAAATGGGAATCATTCCGCTGTATTTAAACCGTGCCATCGAACGTCTGTCCGTACTGCTCAGTACCGGCAACATCACTTCATGAGTTGTGGTTTCATTATTTAATTTCTTATCGGGCATCAAACTTTTTTTCAAAAGAGTCAGCGTTGATTGCTCCCACTTATTTTTTTTGTATCTAATAATTTTCTGCTCTTCAGTATTCAACTTCTCTCCTGTCCCCCGTGTCCACGGCTTATTCCATATTGATGTGCCATCCATTTTTTTCAGTATGCCGTCCAGTAATTCTTTCATCTCGTCAGAAATATTTTCTTCACCGTGATTTCCAAGCAGTGTAATTTTTCTTGCCTCCTTCTTGTTAATCTTATCTTTCAGGTATACAAGAAGTTCATATAAATCATCAGCACAGTATTTGCCTTGATATATTTGTTCATGCACATTCATCCATTCATCTTCCAGCTCTTCATCATCATCTAACTTGGGTCTTAATAAAAAACTTATTTCTTCCCACTTGTAAAAGCGAACAAAAAAATCTGCGTATTGCATTCCCTTGTAGCGGTAAATAATTGAATTGATAATTGCATCAAGAGCTATGTTCAAAAGCCAATTGCTGGTTTTAAATTTCTCTGTATGCAAAAGGAGCACGTGAAGAAATTCATGAAGCAATACCGCTTTAACATCATTTTCCGACTGAAGATGCTCTCTGCAAAATTCAAGATTGATTTTCAGAACAGGACTCTTTGAAAGCGTCACGGCCATTGTCGGAATCTTCGTTGTGAATTCAACATTTGTTATAGTGAACAGTGCGCGGCATGCCAGCGGATTTTCATCCGTCATATCCTGAATAATATATCTGATTTGTTTTTCAGTCCATTCCATAGTAACTTTTGAGATTGATTTTAATTAATTCAACTTTTCTGTTAAGGCGATTCCTTGTGAATATCATCGGGGAATCGGGAGAGTAATAGTTGCTGCTGCATTTTGACAGGATTACCGCGCTCCTTAGCATTTGATATCTGGATTCTGATTGCAGCACAGAAGACATTTCAGCCGGCAAGACCAGCATACGGACTGCAGGTAATTTTAATGCAGCTATCACAGGCTCCCAATCATTAGACAGACTTGGGCTATACAGCGAGATTACCCATTTTTCTATATCGGTAACATTTTCAGGAATATCCAAAGAATGGATTTCGCTCTGCGTTTTCAATTCTTCCGATTCAAAAATGCTAGTGGTTATTTTTTCGGTTCGAACACGGCTGCTCGGTCCCCCGGTATTAGACAGATGACGCTGACCAGCTGGTCCGGTAATTTTTTCATGAGTATTTTCCATTGTGTAGTTAATTATTCAGCCATTGACGGAATATAATTTTTAGCACATCTGAAGCATTCATTAAGTTCCTTCTCAATAAATTCAGGTTCACTGACTGACGCCTTATTGCAGACGAGGTAAAGGAAAAATTGCTTCGCACGTTTTTTTCTTAACGCATTATCATCTTTCATTGTGCCGAGATAATGCACGCAGGCAGCCCATTCCGGATGAACAGATCCGCTTGCATTAATTCTCTCACGCCATTCCAATTCACCATTCACTTTCATTATTTTAATTGCGATTGAAGTCAATTCATTCAACGCCTCTTCATTGATAACATCATATGATTCCAGGATAGGCTGTGCCGCAAATACAAATGCTCCGACTCTTGCCATGCTGTCTTGCTTTATCATCTGCATCACGGCTAAACTTTTTATTTCCTTTTCAATATTATCTTCCATCAGCATTTCAAATCTCGAAGTGAGTGATGGTGTCATCAGAAATTCTGAAAGCCAGCGGTCACTGGGATTATTATCAATCACCAATCGTATGCATTCTGAGTGTGCGGAATCAATAACATGATCAGCAATGTTTCCCTTCCACGCACGTTGCGGCAAACTCCATCGCAGTCCAAGTTTATAGATTTGATTTTTACTTTTGATGTCAAGTGGATAACCAAGTTCGCTGGCTACTAAAAACAGTGCGGTAAAATTTCTTGCAAGAAGCCGCGCTCTTCTGGGTGAAATACGAAATCCTTCCTCGCCAAGCAATGTGCTTATTATTCTGCAGTATGCAACGGTTTCATTCGATGGCTTCTGAATTTGCTGAAGAAATTTTGGCCTGACCACGCTTACAAGTTGCAACAGTTCAATGGTCGTAGCGGAAATGGCTCCTTCACCTGCAGGATAAATAACAAGATCCTGTTCTTCTTTTGACAAATCACTCCAGTCAGGAACTTCAATGATGAATGCAAAGCGGTCGGCAAGCGCCTGGTCGAGAGAAAAACTTCCTTCATACGAATCATCTGCGTCACCATTCATGGCTTGCACCGGGTTCATCGCTGCCCAGCGGTATTTCAAATTTTCAAGCGCAATACCCTGAATTTTTTTTTCGTGGATGATGGAAAAAAATTTATTCTGAACTTCCGGCTTGCAGCGGCTCAGCTCATCAATGAGCACCGATTCGGCATTCCAGATAGTGGCGGGTGTTTTAAGAAAAGTAATCTCCTTGCCATCGCTGTCAGGGTAAGGGAAACCGACAAGATCATCGAATGACAGAAAGCTGGCATTGTAGTGCCGGTGCTCCAGGTTCAATGATTCTGAAATGCTGTTGAGCAGGTAGGTCTTTCCTGTTCCTGCCTTACCGATGAGCAGCAGCGGATCTTCCGATACTAGCGATGCGAGGATTACCAACTCGAGATGGTCGAAACCATAAACTCCGAGTTTTCTGAGAATCTGTTTTGAGTTTTTCATGATAGATTTTTTTATAATCATCAAGAACTCAGAAGAAAAATAAACCGAACAGTGTTGCTTTGAACTTGTTTTGGCCGGCTGACCCTCATCTGTTTTTACCACCGTGGTGTTCTCACTCGGTTGGTTTCTCATTTAAGAGAATCTTGATGTATGGCGTAAAAGTAAAACAAATTATCAGAAAATTGGCGCTTGTTCGAAATAATTTTTTATGCCATAAAAAAATCTAAACCATTTTACGAAAGCGTTTTAGCCGTTTTTGAAATTCTTCGCTCAATTGGTGGATCACAATTAATGTGTTTTTTTAGCATAGGCTATAATCCCGCAAGCAGGCGTGAGTTTTTTGCTAAATCAAACTTACACATTTGAGCGTTAACACGCAAAAAAATACGCTTGCTTGTTGTTACCTGCTGGCGTTTTTGTCAGTCGGGAAGTTTAATAATTATTCTGTCTTAATTTGAAATTACTTAATGAGTATTAAGTTACTTGTTGATTTTGAATTTATCCAATACTTGGTATTAGGTTCAATGTTTACATAGTCACCTGTTGTCAATGTAAGTTTAATACCGTTCTCATTCTCAAAAATAGCCTCTCCTGTCAAACAAAGCAATAATGCTGGCACTTTTGTGATGTGTTCTTTCAATAATTCGTTTGCCAATATTTGTATTGAAGTAACATTTCCACTTTCTGTTTTAAATAGCGAAGCAGTAGAAATTGCTTTCGTGTCTTGATGCAAATCTTTTATATTCATTTTATTGTCTTTTTATTAATGGTGAAATAGACAAAAAGAGTGAAAAACAAAGTCTGGGGATGTATTATATTTGTATACAGATGGATTTGCTGACCAAAATTTAAGAATTTCGCAAAAATCGATTTAGATGAGGAGAATCAAGTTTGCATTATTGCCAAAAAAAAATATTAAAGTAGGCGAAGAAATTTTTTGTGGTTACGAAAAAAAATATTTGAAAATATATAGTTAAATAAAAAATAAAATAATTTTATAATATTAAGATATGTCAAAATATGCAATAGCAATACACGGTGGAGCTGGCACAATTTTAAAAAGCACAATGACTCCTGAAAAAGAAGTAGCTTATACGCAAGCTATGCAAGATGCAATTAATGAAGGTGAAACTATCTTAAAAAACGGTGGCGCCGCTTTAGATGCTGTTGAATTAGCAATTGTGTCATTAGAAAATAATCCGTTATTTAATGCAGGAAAGGGTTCCGTTTTTACCAAAACTGGCAAACACGAAATGGATGCTTGTATTATGAATGGGAAAGATTTAACTGCGGGTGCTGTTGCAGGTGTTAGCAATATTAAAAATCCGATTAGTCTTTCGAGAGCAGTGATGGAAAAATCAGAACATGTATTTTTAGCAGGGTTAGGCGCTTTAGATTTTGCGAAAAAAATAAATGCAAAGTTTGAAGATGATGATTACTTTTTTGTTCAGATGCGTTATGACCAATTACAAATGGCATTAAAAAGTGACACCATGATTTTAGATCATACAGAAGATACATTTGAAACTGGAGAAAAGAAGTTTGGGACAGTTGGGGCTGTTGCAATTGATATTCATGGTAATTTGGCTGCCGGTACAAGTACAGGCGGTATGACTAATAAAAATTATGGTAGAGTAGGAGATACTCCAATGGTTGGTGCTGGTACCTATGCTAATAATACATGTGCTATTAGTTGTACGGGTCATGGCGAATTTTTTATTCGTTCTGTTGTTGCTTATGATATTTCTTGTTTAATGGAATATAAAGGTTTGTCTTTAAAAGAAGCCTGTGATATAGTGGTAATGGATAAATTAGTGAAGATTGGCGGTGAAGGTGGTTTAATAGCTATTGATAAAAATGGAAATATTGAATTACAGTTTAATTCAGAAGGAATGTACCGTGCTAAAAAAACATTTGGAAGTGATGTGTTTATTGGGATTTATAAATAATTTGGGTTACTCTTCATAAAAATATAAAGCGTTCATTGATATCAATGAACGCTTTATATTTTTATGAAGACTTGATTATTTTACGCAGCCAAATCAGATGGTTTTTGAATCGTTAGTTTTTTGTTTTTTAAATCGTAATGATCTCCTAAAGCCATAACGTGTACAGTTAAATTTTCAATTGAAACTGGTTCGCCCATATTAACATCGCTTAGATTTGTGTTTTTCATTCCTGTAGCATCTACAAGCATGATTAAGCCAGATCCAATTGCTTCCATATTATTGCCATTTGTAATTAATAGCCCCGCATCTTCTCCAAGCCCAACTCCTAAATTAATTGGATTACTTGCGCAAGCGTATAATAATCTACCAATACGTCCACGTTGAACAAAATGTGTATCAATAATTACATTATTAATAAATCCTAAGCCTCCTGTTATTTTTACTTCACCTTTATGTAAAGCCTCAGAACTTTTTCCCTGATAAATCATGTTATTTGAGCTTGCAGCTGCACCAGCCGATGTTCCAGAAACAACAAAATCTTCGTTTTTATATTTTTCAAGTAATAAATGATGAAAAGTTGTGCCTCCAAAAATAGCAGTTAAACGTAATTGATCACCACCAGTAAACATGACTACATCAGCATTTTTTAATCGTTCCACATTTTCAGGAGAATTAGCTTCCTCCCTTGATTTAATGTTTAATACGCCTACATTTAAAACATCTAATTGAGCAAATGCTTTCAAGTATTCTTCTCCAACTTCCTCAGGAATACTTGATGCTGTTGTGATAATTTCAAAACGAGACAAATTGTTTTTAATTGATTCAGTAGTAATTCTTTTGAGAATTCCTTTTTCAAAAAACTTTAAATTTCTTTTTAAATCAGCTTCGCTTTCAGAAAAACTGCCTCTATCTACTGAGCCACCTATGATTACTAATTTTCCTTTTGGGTTATTCATTTTAAATATTTATGTAGCAAATTTAACCTTATAGCCTCATAAAATTTGTCCCATAAGCCTTATTTATCACTTTATTTTAAACAGATTTTTGTTTAAATAAATAATTTGAACTATTTTAATCGAAATTACATGTACTATGAAAATCATTGAAATTAAAACACTTCGCGGACCTAACTATTGGTCTAATTACAGAAAAAAACTAATTGTCATGAAATTAGATTTGGAGAATTTAGAAGAATCTCCTACGAATAAAATTGATGGCTTTTCTGATAGATTAGAAAAATTGATTCCTTCAATGCATAAACATCGTTGTTCTAAAGATTATGCCGGTGGTTTTTTTGAACGTGTTAAAGAAGGAACATGGATGGGTCATGTTATTGAACATATTGCTTTAGAAATACAGTCGATGGCAGGAATGGAGTGTGGGTTTGGCCGAACTAGAGGTACTGGTAAAGAAGGGATTTATAATATTGTATTTTCTTATATGGAAGAAAATGTTGGGTTATTTGCAGCAAAAGCTTCAGTGAAAATTGCAGAAGCGTTAATTGATAATACTGAATATGATTTAGAAGCTGATATTAGATTGATGCGTCAAATGCGTGAGAAATCTCGTTTTGGACCAAGTACTGGAAGTATAGTTGATGAAGCGGTTGCTCGTGATATTCCTTTTATTCGTTTAAATAGCGAATCTTTAGTGCAATTAGGTTATGGTAAAAATCAAGTGCGATTTAGAGCTACCATGACGGATAGAACATCTTCTATTGCTGTGGATTTAGCCAGTAACAAAGATGAAACAAAAAAAATGTTAGAAGCTGCTGCCATTCCTGTTGCTAAAGGAATGTGTATAATGTATGAATCGGAGGTAGAGGAAGTCATTGCAAAAGTTGGCTTTCCTTTAGTATTTAAACCTTTAGATGGTAATCATGGAAAAGGCGCTTCTATTAATGTAAAAACTTTGGAAGAAGCTATAGCTGCATTTGAACATGCTAAGAAATATTCTAAAAAAATTATTGTCGAAAAATTTATCACAGGTTATGACTTTAGAATATTAGTTATTAATAACCGTTTTATTGCAGCAGCATTACGCGAACCAGCTCATGTTATTGGTGATGGCGTTTCTAATATTCTGCAATTAATCGATACTGAAAATAAAGATCCACGTCGTGGTTATGGCCACGAAAATGTTTTAACCGAAATTAGTATTGATAGAGAAACGGAGGAACAATTATTAAAATACAAGTATACTCTAGATACCATCTTGAAAAAAGATGAACAGTGCTATTTAAAAGGAACAGCTAATTTAAGTACAGGCGGCACTTCTACAGATGTCACTGATATTGTTCATCCACATAATATTTTTATTTGTGAACGCATTTCACGTGTTATTGGCTTAGATATTTGTGGTATTGATATCATGGCAACTAATTTAAGCGAACCATTAGAAATTACTGGAGGCGTTGTATTAGAAGTAAATGCTGCTCCTGGATTTAGAATGCATTTAGCACCTGCAAATGGATTGCCTCGTAATGTGGCAGCTCCTGTTATTGATATGTTATATCCAACTGGTAAATCATGTCGTATTCCTATTATTGCCATTACAGGTACTAACGGGAAAACAACTACCACACGATTAATTGCACATATTGTAAAAAATAATGGATTCAGAGTTGGTTTTACTACTTCAGATGGTATTTACGTTCAAAACTCTATGTTAACTAAGGGCGATACAACAGGCCCGGTTAGTGCAGAGTTTGTTTTAAAAGACCCTACTGTTGAGTTTGCAGTTTTAGAAACGGCTCGTGGTGGTATTTTACGTTCAGGTTTAGGTTTTGGTAAATGTGATATTGCTGTGGTTACTAATATTCAAGAAGACCATATGGGTTTATCGGATATTAATACCTTAAAAGAAATGGCAAACGTAAAAGGTGTTGTGGCTAGAGCTGTGAAACGTGATGGTTACGCTGTATTAAATGCGGATAACGAACATTGTGTTTATATTTCAAAAACGACGGATTGTAAAATTGCATATTTCAGTTTAAATGAAAACAATCCTGTTATTGTTGAACATTGCAAAAAAGGTGGTATTGCTGCTATATACGAAAACGGATATATTACAATTAAAAAAGGTGATTGGAAATTTAGAGTAGAAAAAGCATCTCACGTTCCTTTAACATTTGGTGGTAAAGTAACGTTTAATATTTATAACGTTTTAGCAGCTACCTTAGCAACGTATGTTTATGGATTTACTATTGAGGATATTAAAACAAATTTAGCAACCTTTATTCCCTCTGCAGCTCAAACACCAGGACGAATGAATATTTTTGATTTTAAAGAATATAAAGTCATGATTGACTTTGCTCATAATGCAGATGGGTTTAATGGCATTAAAGAATTTTTATCAACCATTGAATCTCCATACAAAATAGGAATTATTACAGGCACAGGAGATAGAAGAGATGATGATATTAGAAATATGGGAAGACTTTCAGCGCAAATGTTTGATCATATTATTATTCGTCAAGATAAATTTTTGAGAGGTCGCCAAGCGGATGATATTGTTAAATTATTAGTTGAAGGAATACAAGAAGCTAATCATAAACAATCTTATGAATAC
This sequence comes from Chitinophaga pinensis, assembly GCA_943332105.1. Taxonomy (GTDB): domain Bacteria; phylum Bacteroidota; class Bacteroidia; order AKYH767-A; family OLB10; genus CAINEC01. The sequence goes on from CALQOD010000068.1 coordinate 10,325, forward strand.
ATTCCTAAAGAAGTTGAAGCTTTAAAACATGCATTATCTTTAGCGAAACCTGGAACATTTATTACAGCATTAAGTGATGTAATTGATAATGCAATTGATTTAGTGCAGTCGTATTTAGATAAAGAAAGAGGAGTTTAATTTTTAAAAAATAATTATATGCGCATAAACAAATACTTACAATTGTTTTTAAACGCTTACCTGAGTTTAAATATAATCTTTTTTTTAGTTATGAGTAATTACAATAAACTCCTCTCAATTGTATGAGAGGAGTTTTCTTTTTTGGTTTATTTTTTTCATAGTAGCTAAAACTTTAGTGGACGGATATTGTGATAGGATTTTTTAAAACTGTATTATTCATTGTGTCTTTTTTTTGCCTTGCACCTAACGTTGACGGCTTGCCGAAGGTAAGGTTTAGAAAGTACTAAAGTTAAAATTTAGCACAAAAGCTAATAAAAAGTACAAATGTTCAGCCTTGTACTAAAGCTTCACTTTTGCCAATCCCATGTTAGCGGTTCGGCATTTCATGATATCCTATTTTTCAGATATCGCAATGTACTTTTTTAATTCAGTTTGCTTTTCTGCTTGTTTTATTAAAAAGTCTGCTACGTCAGCTCTATTAATTCCGCCTATGTTAATTCCTTTGAATAATTTGTTTTCAATTCGATATTTTTCCGTCAATTCTTTGTCTAATAGCCTTCCTGGTCTCACAACTGTCCAATTTAAATCTGAACTTGTAATAATTTCTTCCATTTTGGTTTTGTCAGCATAAACGTCGTTTAAAAGGTATTTTAAAAATAGCTTTACAAGCCATGGAACATAATTTTTACTTTCACCAGCGCCGAATCCTGTGACAAAAATAAATGGAACTTCTATTTTGTTTTCTCGATGTATCTCCACCATTAATTTTGCAAAATCTGAAAAGAGGGTAGTAGCTTTCATATTCTTACTTGTCCCTAATGTTACAATTAGAGCTTCTGCGTTTTGGATAGAATTTATTAGGTCAGCTTTATTAGTTGCATCACCAAGTATCATATTTAATGATTTTCCCCCTTCTATTCCAATTTCAGATCGAGAAAGGGTAGTTATCGAATGATTTCTTTCTAATCCTCTTTTTACTGTTTCTAATCCTATTCCAGCCGAGGCTCCTATGATAGTTATGTTCATTATGTTTAATTATTGATTTTGGTTTTGATCTGACGCCTAATATTTTTAGTATTGGCGAAAGTAGCGATTTTACCACTGAACTTTCATGCGATGCACGCACTTGAAATTTACGAAAAACTGTCATGCGAAGAACCGAAACCCGCTTGCGCTAAACCACTGTTTGCGGCTGGCAAAATTTAATCATTGTAAAATCCAATTCATGCAGAAATAATAATTGAACAAAATAAATTACAGTTCCAATTTTCATTTTAAAATTTGTAGTAAGAACATGAAAATTATAGGTGCTTAAAGGCAAAATAGCTCCTGCAATTAGATGCGAAATAACACCTGAGAATATATTAGGAGATTACTAATGTTGCTTTGGTTGTGTAGCGCCTGACAAATTTAGTATTTTATTTTATCAATTTTATTTGACCAAATTTTGAATGCTTCTAAAGCATTTTCTCTTTCAATGTTTATGAGTGGAATTTGTCTTAACTCATTTTTTAACTCCAGTTGCTTGTAAATAAATTCATCATCAAATCCTATTTCTGCTGCATCAGATTTGTTACAGCCATAAAAGACTTTTTTAGGTCTTGCCCAATAAATTGAACCTTAGACACATTGGACACGGTTCGCATGAGGTATATAAGATACAATCATCAAGCTGAAATGTTTTTATTCTATTACATGCAGCTCTAATTGCAACTATTTCAGCATGTGCTGTTGGGTCATTAAGTAAAATAACTTTGTTATTGCCTCGACCAATAATTTCATTGTCCTTAACAATCACAGCTCCAAATGGACCACCTTCGTCATTATTCATTCCCTCGATGCCAAGTCTAATGGCTTCCATCATAAATGCTTTATTATAATCTTCCATAATAATTTTAGTTATAATGTTGTTTGTGTTTAAATATGTCCTGTCAATTGAATGAGTAACCTAAATTGCTTGCCGCCGGTTTGCAGCTACAAGCAGTTGTGCATTTATGGAACACAAATTTGTCTGCCAATATAAATATAAAGAAAAAGTTTGAAGAGAACTAAAATGCGCACAATTGCTCCAGTGCGCAGTTATACGCTTGCCGCAATTTATTATATTTACCATATGAAATATAAGTCATCCGACAGTCAGGGCGAGATATTGCCAAATTTGCTGAAGCTGAAATCTCTTGCAAAAATAAACGAGTCAGAATTCGAAGGTTTTTTGAAAGCAGAGATTTATTTCACCGAGAATTTAAATAGTCGCACAAAGTTTAGCAAAACATATATTCTAAAACTTCATAAGTTAGCTTTGCAACATCTTTATTCATTTGCAGGAAAATTGCGCTCTGTGAATATGTCTAAAGGAGGTTTCCCTTTTGCTGCAGCGAAATTTTTACCAGAAACAATGACTGCTTTTGAAAATGAAGTTTTGTCTAAACTACCAAATGCATATAAGAGTTGCGAGCAATTAATAAATGATATTGCAATTGTTCATGGAGAATTGCTTTTTATTCACCCGTTCCGCGAAGGAAATGGAAGAACCGCTCGTTTATTAGCAAACTTAATGTGTAGAAAAGCAGGTTATGATGGATTAATGTTTGAAAAAATTGGGAAGAAAGAATTTGAAAAATATGTTGCAGCAGTTCAGAGTTGCGCAAATAAAGATTACAAGAAAATGATTGAATTTATTACTTCTATTTTCCCAAGTTAAGTTCTACTTTTTTAAGCGCTAGTTCAGCAACGCTTAATGGGATTTCAATTCCTTCAATTTTAAATGAAGCAACCAAAGATTTAAGAATTTGTTCTCTTATTTTAGATTTTTTCGAACTCGATTTCATACTACAAATATAATAAAAAGTGACGCTAAAAACAAGTTAATTTTTGTTGTACCAACGGCTTGCGTATAACGGTTGTCAGCTACAAGAAGATGGCGATTTCGGAGACGAAAACTGTCTGCTACCACTGAACTTGATACGAAGCACAAAGCTTAAATTAACCACTGAATCACCAATTTCTTGTAGGTGCTGTTAGCGGTTCGTTGTTTTTCTTCGGTCGTGTTATGTCTCTCGACAGGTCTGTGTCTTGGTGCGTTTGCTTGTAGGCACTTTTGTTTTTTTTTGCGTTGGTTTTGTGTGCTGAAAAAAAGCAAATGTGCCTACAAATGTGTTGACGTTATTTATATTATAGTTTAATTTATAAACTCTGGTAACTGTCATAATATTTATGATAGAGTTCATTAAATTTAACAATTGCTAAAAAGTCGTCCCCTTTAAAATAAATATTCGAACGATAATTATATTTCAAGGTTTTGTTGGCGACATCAATGTCCGAGAAGCTGGATTCAAATGAAAGCACTCTACAAAAAGCTAATCTATTATAGTCAACCAGCCATTGGTGCAAAGAATTTACATTTGAATCGGTAAATGATTTCAATGCCATTTTAACTTCGTTATAATTTTGAAGTTCTTCCAATAAATAATCAAACA
>CALQOD010000069.1 GCA_943332105.1 Chitinophaga pinensis
AACAAATGACAGCTGCAGGTGCGAAGAGAGCTTTATTACTCCCAGTTGGTGGCGCATTTCATAGTCCACTAATGGAACCAGCACGTGAACGATTAGCTGCAGCGATTGAAGCCACTACTTTTAACGAGCCTAGTTGTGCAATTTATCAGAATGTAACGGCTATGCCTCACCGCAATGCAGAAGAAATAAAGAAGAATTTAATTGCTCAATTAACTGCACCTGTACGTTGGACACAATCTGTTCAAAATATGGTAGCCTATGGAGTAATAATATTTATTGAAGTTGGACCTGGAAAAGTTTTACAAGGATTAGTTAAAAAAATACATAAAGAAGCGGAAGTATTATCTGCTTAAAATTTAACATCATGGAATTAAATTCACTGAATGCTATTTCACCCGTAGATGGTCGTTATTTTAAAGTATGTGAGCCATTAACAAATTATTTTTCAGAAGAGGCATTAATCAAATATCGAGTAAAAGTTGAAGTAGACTATTTTATTGCACTTTGCGAATTACCATTACCTCAATTAAAAGGTGTTCCTGCTGATTGTTACCCAAGTCTTAGAAAACTATATGAACAATTTTCTAGCGAAGATGCGATACGTATTAAGACGATTGAACACACTACTAATCATGATGTGAAAGCAGTTGAATATTTTTTGAAAGAAGAGTTTGATAAATTAAAATTAAGCCAATACAAAGAGTTTATCCATTTTGGATTGACGAGTCAGGATATCAATAACACATCAATTCCGTTATCTGTTCAGGAAGCATTACAAAATGTTTATTTAAAAGAATTGAATCAGTTGTTAGAAAAATTACAGGAGCTAAGCACTACATATAAAGGCATTCCAATGTTGGCGCGTACACATGGTCAGCCAGCTTCTCCTACTCAGCTAGGAAAAGAGATTTATATTTTCAAACATCGTATCGAGCAACAATTGATTCAGCTACAAGAAATTCCTAATACAGCTAAATTTGGTGGAGCAACAGGAAATTTCAATGCTCACGTTGTGGCCTATCCGCAAATTGACTGGGAGAACTTCGCAAACAAGTTTGTTATAACCTTAGGATTAAAGCGTTCTCCATATACAACACAGATTGAATCGTACGATAACATGGCTGCGTTGTTTGATGCTATGAAGCGCATCAATACCATCTTGATTGATTTTAGCAGAGATGTCTGGACCTACATCTCAATGAATTACTTCACGCAAAAAGTTGTTGCAAATGAAGTAGGGTCATCGGCGATGCCTCATAAAGTAAACCCGATTGACTTTGAAAATGCAGAGGGGAACTTAGGATTATCTAACGCTATGCTAGAGCATTTGTCGGCTAAGTTGCCAGTATCGAGATTACAGCGAGACTTAACAGATTCTACTGTATTAAGAAACATAGGAGTTCCGTTTGCGCATATTTCTATTGCATTGGCATCGTTAAACAAAGGATTAACTAAAATCAATGTTAATGAAGCGGTTATTCATAGCGACTTAGAAAACAACTGGGCTGTAGTAGCAGAAGCTATACAAACAATATTAAGAAGAGAGGCCTACCCTAATCCGTATGAAGCATTAAAAGCTTTAACGCGTACCGGAGAGAAAATCAACGAGCAGAAAATCAAGGATTTTATTAAGACACTAAATGTAAGCGAGGAAATCAAAAGTGAACTTTCCAAAATCACTCCTCATAACTATATTGGAATAAAATACCACTATTAGTATTCTCTATTTATTGTAAATATTATATTTGCGAAAACCCTTAACAATGGCTTTTCTATTTCTATTTTTCGGAATGATGTGTTTTGGTATCAGCAACTGTTTGTGGCGTGATTTACAAATGAAATACAGCAACTTTCAACTATTGTTTTCGAGAAGTATATTAACGCTATTTATCCTCGCTATTGTTTATTTAATAATTAATGGAAATACAATTCTGATAACTAAGAATGCGTTTCAGCAATTTGCATATTCGTTACCTTGGATATTAATAAGTCTATCAGGACTTTTATTTTTTATACAATCGTTAAAACATCAGGCAAGTGGATTATCGGGAGCTGTAGTATTATGGAGTATTTTATTTGGTGTGTTATTTTCAAAAGTATTTGATAGGAGTCCCCTACCCGACAATTTCGGATTTGTTATCGTTCTTTATATGATTGGAATATCACGCATAGATAAAAATATTTTAAAAGCCAGCTTACCTAATAAAGCAACACTGATGGCCTTAGGAGCAGGATTGTGCTGGGCTTTAGCAAGCAGAGGATTCAAAACAGGCATCTCTGCAACGAATCCAACTGCATTCGCATTATTTCAGGAAGCGACGGTATTAATTATTGCAATAGTGGTATTAGTATGTCAAAAGAAATTTCCGCTTATTACAATTAAATTATCCAACAACATTTTAAAAGAAGTTCTACTACTTGCAATACTTACCGTTGGAGGAATTATGGGAATTAACCTAGCTTTAAAAAGCAGCACCCTCATATATTTTACTTTAATAAGCGCAGTACAACCTGCAACAACTGTAATTGTCTCTAAATTTATTCAGAAAGAAGAAATCAATAGAAGACAAATAATTGGAGCGGGGATGTTGATATTGGGAGCGATAATTTTATAATAGCACTTTTAAATTACTATTATTAACATATTAACATATTAACATATTAACATATTAAATACTGAATAAAAAAATATTTTTAGAGGCAACCCTCTACTTTAAAAAACTCCTAATAATGAACAAATTAGAATAATAAACACGCTTATTATGGGTGCATACACCTATTTTCGTGTAACTATATATGATTGTTAATAAATACAATGATTTTTTCTTGACTTATATACTTTATAAATTGTTAATTGCACTCAATTAAATTTAATTAATCTAAAACCAACCTACAATAACCATGAAAAAAAACAGATTGTTTTTATCCTTTGCAGGATTAAAGCAAGTAGTATTGCTATTAACAATACTTCTTGGCTTTTCCTTGCAATCAATGGCTACCCACATTTCGGGCGGCGATTTAACCTACAAGCACCTTGGCGGCTATCAGTATGAAGTTACGCTAGTGCTTTACCGCGATTGTGCTGGTATTCCAGTACAAAATCCAGAACTGATTACTTGTACTAATGCAAGTGGAAGTACTGTATCTTTCAATGTAAGTCTCATTCCTGGTACAGGAAACGAAATTACATTCCCATGTTTCTCTACTATTACTACATGTAATGGTGGCGGGGCTCCAGGATTTCAGCGTTATGAATATCATGGAACTGTTACACTTCCCGCTAGTTCAAACTGGAAATTAAAATGGGAAGATTGTTGCCGTAATTGTGCTATCACAACGATTTCTGGCGGATGTAACAATAGTTATTTAATTGAAGCTAACTTAAATAACTTAATCGCTCCGAATGATGATTCTCCTTACTTTACCAACTACCCTGTTGCATTCGTTTGTTTAGGTCAAAACTTTACATACAATCACGGAGTTGTTGACTCGGATGGCGATTCATTATCTTATTCTTTCATCAATCCACGCATAACGGGTGGCAATCCTGTTCCATTCCTTTCTGGCTATACAGCAACAAACTTTATCAGTTCATCAACTCCAATCACATTAAACCCAAACACTGGAGATATCAATTTAACTTCTTCTCAATTGGAAGTTGGTATTACTGCGATTTTAATTGAAGCGTTCAAGAATGGTGTTAAAGTAGGTAGTGTAATGCGCGATATTCAATTCCAGGTTCAAAATTGCAATCCGAATGTGTTACCAACAGCAACTGGTATTAATGGCACTGCAGATTTCGATACTATTGTTTACGCTAACACGCCTATTTGTTTTGACATTTATACTGCTGATGCTAATACGGACCAAACTGTTTCATTAAATTGGAACAATGCAATACCAGGAGCAACATTTACTGCTACTAACGACCAATTCCCAACTGGTACTTTTTGTTGGACACCAACAGCTGCTGATGCTCGTCCACAGCCATACTCATTTACAGTAATGGTAAAAGATGACAACTGTGCATACAATGCATTCCAAGTTTATTCATATCAAATTTTTGTTCCTGAAATTCCAAAGTGTAATATCCATGCTGGGGCTGATTTTAACAGCACTAATGTTTGTGGAACAAGCACAGTCACTTTAATGGCAGGAAATGGAGCAACAACTTATGGCGATTCATTAGTAACTTATTTATGGTCTACTGGAGAAACAACACCTAGTATTACAGTTACAATTGATAGTACAACATCATATAGTGTAAATATGAATAACTCATTCTTCCCTTGCGATGATAATTTCACAATTAATGTGAACTATCCATCAACATCAGATAACACTGCAAGCGGATGTAATTCATATGAATGGAATGGAACAACTTACACACAAAGCGGAGCATATACATTTAGCACTCTAAATAGTAATGGATGCGATAGTACAGCAACATTAAACTTAACGATTTATTCTCCTAGCACAGATGCATCAAGCATTTCTGGAGCAGACTCAGTAGTAATAGGAAATTCAGTAACATTAAATATTAATGGAGGCAATTTAGGAACAAATGCAAATTGGGTATGGTATGCTGATAATTGCGGGGGCACACCTATTGGAACAGGAGCTTCAATTCAAGTTTCACCTTCAGTTGCAACAACTTATTATGCACGCGCAGAAGGAGAATGCAACACTAGCAATTGCGTTAGTAAATCAGTTGGAGTAATTTATTGCAATCCAACAGGAGTTACCAGCAACAAAACAAATAATACAATTTGCAAAGGATCATCAATTACATTAACAGTAGCGGGCCCTATTAATGGAACTGCTGTTTGGAAATGGTATAAATCTACATGCGGACCAACTTCAAGTACATGCAGTACTAATATTGCAGGTACAGGAGCAAGTATTACTGTAGTACCTACAACAACAACTACCTATTATGTAAGAGCTGAAGGTGGCGTTTGCGGAACCACTCAATGCGTTTCAATAACAGTTAATGTAATAACAACACCTGCTAGTCCATGTGTAATTTCAGGACCAACTACAGGTTTATGTAATCAATCAAATGTTGCATATTCAGTTACTAATGTTCCCGGTGTAACTTATACATGGTCAGTTCCAACAGGTGCAACTATTGCAAGTGGACAAGGAACAAATAGTATCAATGTTAATTTTGGAACTGTAATTTCAGGAACTGGAACTTGTTCTAGTGGAAACGTAGTTTGTGTTAAAGCGAGCAATATGTGTGGAACGAGTGCGGTAAGATGTTTAACGGTTAACCTTAGCCCTACAGCTCCAACTACAATTACTGGTTCATCGACAATTTGCAAATCACAAACAGGTACTTATACATGTACATCAGTATTCGGTGCAACATCCTACACATGGCAAGCACCTACAGGTTGGATAATTGTTTCAGGACAAGGAACAACAACTGTTTCTGTTAAGGCAGGATCATGTGGTGGCTCTCTAAAAGTAAAAGCAAATAATGCTTGCGCTTCTAGTGCATTTGCAACTAAATCAATAAGCGTTAAAGTGTGCACTAAGTTTGAAAATCCTGATGGGAACACATTCTATATCTATCCTAATCCAACAAACGGCGAATTAAATTTTGTTATGGAAGGAAATCCTCAACGTATTGAAATATACTCTATTTTAGGAGAGAAAGTTGTTGATTGCTCTTGGACTCAAAAACTAGATGTATCTAATTTAATTGAAGGAGTTTATTTAGTTAGGTGTTATAATGAAAACACTGTAGAAACTACGCAATTGGTTATTGCAAAATAAAACCAACAATCAATATTTTAAAAGAAGACGGCTAATAGCCGTCTTCTTTTTTTTAATCATTTTTGATCGCTCACACGATAAATTAATTTGATTAGATTTGAGCATGTCAGAAACAACGACACTTAAAAAATCTTTAGGCGGAATTCATATTTGGGCTTTAGCCGTTGGACTAGTAATTTCAGGAGAGTACTTCGGTTGGAATTATGGCTGGGCAAGCGGTGGTCCGATGGGGATGTTCATAGCCACTTTAATTATCACAATATTTTATTTATGCTTTGTATTTAGCTATACAGAACTTACAACAGCGCTACCAGATGCTGGTGGTCCGTTTACCTTTGCTGATAAAGCATTCGGTAGAAGAGTCGCCGTTTTTACTGGCTATGCAACAGTAGTTGAATTCGTGCTTGCTACACCAGCTATCGCCATTGCGCTTGGAAGCTATGTCCACTTTTTACATCCAATGTTTGATATAACAACAGTAGCAATATGTGCATATCTACTTTTTACGTTGATCAATTTAATAGGTATCAAAGAAAGCGCAGCGTTCACGTTAATTGTCACAATTTTAGCTATTGCTGAATTGCTAGTTTATATCGGAATCACTTCTACGCATTATGATTCAAAAAATATTGAACTGATCAGCACTTCGTCTTCTTTCAAAGATGTTTTTTCTGCTATTCCTTTTGCTATCTGGTTATACTTGGCAATAGAAGGAGTCGCCATGGTATCCGAAGAAGTTAAGGATCCTAAAAAAAGTTTGCCGATTGGATACATATCTGGAATAATCACACTTTGCATTCTCGCATTAGGTGTAATGTTCTTTACCTGCGCTGCTGTGCCATGGGAACAGTTAACATCAATCGATTATCCACTACCTGAAACAATTGGAATTTTGCTTGGAAAAGGGAATAGCTTAACAACAATAATTGCGGGTGTTGGAGTATTTGGATTAATAGCTTCTTTTAATAGCATTATCACCAGTTATTCGCGACAAATTTTTGCTTTATCGAGAGCAGAGATTCTTCCGAAATCATTAGCACATATCCATTCGCGCTACAAAACACCTGACCTTGCTTTATTAGCAGGTTTAGGGATTGGTGTTATTAGTATTTTTTCAGGTAAAACAAACGACTTGATTATTCTATCTGCTATGGGTGCTACAAGCATGTATATTGTAAGTTTAATTTCGTTATTCGCACTTCGGAAAAAACATCCGGATTTGAATCGTCCATTTTTAGTCCCTTACTACCCTATTATTCCAATGATTGCTTTAGTTCTTGGAATTGTTTGTTTAATCGCGATGTTTTATTTTAATATTAAACTGGGTTGTATTTTCTTTGCTGGAGGATTAATCACAACCGGACTACATGAAATAACTATCCAACGTAAGAAGAATGTACAGAACACAGTTAAGTAATCATGTTTACAATTTCGATTCCTTGCGAACGTTGCTTGCAAAAGCATCACCGTTAAGAAGTGGCGATTTACTTGCAGGTGTTTGTGCCAACAGTTACGAAGAACGAATTGCTGCTCAGATTGCATTATCGAATGTACCCCTAAAAAACTTTTTAAATGAAGTGGTAATCGATTATGAAAAAGATGATATCACTCGCTTGATAATCGATTCACATGATGCAATTGCGTTTGCAACAATATCACATTTAACAGTCGGAGGATTTCGTGATTGGCTTTTATCTACGGAAGTAACGAATGAAATAATTCATCAAACAAGTATGGGAATTACTCCCGAAATGGCGGCGGCTGTGAGTAAGATAATGTCGCTGCAAGATTTAATTTTAGTTGCACAAAAAATAGAAGTCGTAACGAAATTTAGAACTACTGTTGGATTAAAAGGAAGATTTTCTACACGCCTACAGCCGAATCATCCGAACGATGATAATAAAGGAATAATGGCTTCTACATTAGATGGACTTTTATTTGGATGCGGTGATGCTATGATCGGAATAAATCCCGTGAGTGAGAGTGAAGAAATTGTCACTTCTATCTTATCGATGTTGGAAGAATTAAGATTAAAATTTGAAATCCCTATGCAATCGTGCGTGCTTGCACATTACACTTTAACAAAAAATATTATTCATAAAGCACCGGTAGATTTAATCTTTCAGTCGATAGCAGGAACACAAAAAGCCAACGAATCTTTTGGTGTACGCTTAGATGAATTGCAAGAAGCAAATGATGCTGTATTATCCTTGAATAGAAATCCATTATCGAAGCAAGTATTTTATTTTGAAACCGGACAAGGAACTGCTTTGTCGGCAAATGCAAATGCAATGATTGATCAGCAAACATGTGAAACTCGTGCCTATGCAGTTGCTAGAAAGTTCAATCCATTCTTAGTCAATTCCGTTGTTGGATTTATCGGACCTGAATATTTATACAATGGAAAGCAAATTATTCGTGCAGGATTAGAAGATCATTTCTGTGGTAAGCTGCTCGGACTTCCGATGGGTGTTGATGTATGCTATACGAACCATGCTGATTGCGATCAGGATGACATGGACAATTTAAGTACTTTACTAGCAGCGGCTAATTGCAATTTTATAATAGCTGTTCCTGGATCTGACGATATTATGCTTCAATATCAAAGCACCTCCTATAACGATGCTGCCTATGTGCGAAAAGTATTTAATCGCAAGCCTGCACCAGAGTTTGAATTGTGGCTAAAAAAAATGGGGATTTTCAATTCAGAGGGAGCGCTATCGTACATGAATGAAGATGCCAAGAAACTTTTAAATCACCTTTCGTAAATGTCGATTAAAAAAACTGAATCCACTTCGTTGCAGCGTTCCGACTTGAAGCAATTTACCAATGCGCGAGTAGCTTTAAGAACGAGTGGTGTATCGCTTTGTACTGAGGAGCTGCTGGCATTTAAATTAGCTCACGCTTGTGCTGTTGATGCTGTGTGGACAGAATGGGACAGAACAAAGATCAGCTATGAGTTAACGTTATTAGGAATTGAAAGTATATTACTCGAAAGCGAAGCGGGCAGTCGTATGCGCTATGTAAAAAATCCACTAAGTGGTTGTCGCGTAAATGAACAATCGCATCAACTAATTCAATTATGTAAAAATAAAAATGCGATTTCCATAATACTGGCCGATGGTTTATCTCCAATAGCTGCGCAAGAACAAGGGAGTAAATTAATTGACTGCTTAGTTGAAGAACTTCGTTCTTTATCAATGAATATTCATCCGATTTTTATTTGTTCCAACGGAAGAGTTGCTATTGGTGATTCGATTGGAGAAACAACGAAAAGTAAAATTGCGATTGTAATTATTGGTGAACGCCCAGGACTTACGACACCTCAAAGTTTAGGCATGTACATTACATTAAATCCAACTGCCGCATCTACCAACGCAAATAGAAATTGTATATCTAATATTCATGAAGAAGGATTAAGCATCGAACAAGCATCTAACGAATGTAAGCAGTTGATAGAAAAAATGCTGAAGTACAATATCTCAGGCTATCAGCTTCACTCAAAATAAATAAATCTTTTTTAGTTCCAGCCGCTGGCTAATACATCTGCAAGATGCGCCACTTTAATAGGCCAATTATTTTTCTTGATGATGGAATCAAAATGCATCAGGCAATCCATATCAGTAGATATAATTGTATCAGCACCAGCATTCATAAAATCATGAATAATTTTACTTCCAATCTCAACTGCCAGCTTTTCGTTGTTGCGATCTAGTCCACCGCTCATACCGCAACACGTATAGGTAGAAGGCGTATCAATCAACGTGAGCTCACGTACTTTACTTAAGAGTAAACGAGGAGCAGTTTTTATTTTCAATTCATGTACTGCCTTGCAAGCATCAAACATCACGGCTTTGGCATTATAGCGGGCACCTATATCCGAAGCATTCATAACGTTAACTAAAAAATCAGAAAGTTCGAACATATGTTTCTGCACCGACTTATACTGATTATGCATAGAAGAATTATGAAACAAAGCAGGATATTGGCATTTAACCGTTGCAGTACAGGCTGCACCCGGACAAACAATATAACGGTCATGCTGTAACTCCATGATTAGCTTCTCACCTACTTCTTTGCAATGATCCCAGTAACCATCTTCGAAAGCAATTCTGCCACAGCATGTCTGCTCTACATTGTACTGCACATCACATCCTAAACGTTCTAACACTTTAATCATGTTATTAGCTACATCAGGATAATACTGATCGATGAGACAAGGAATGAAGATGTCGACTTTTAAATGCATGGAGGGTCAAAAATAAACAATTGATTTGATGATTTGATAATTTGCCAATTTGAAAATGTGCTAATGAATTTACAAATAAATATACGATTTGATAGTTGAAACATAGCGTTCGAAAGCCTTGATTCCTTTAGCAGTCAATTTACATGTCGTGACTGGGTATTTACCTTTAAAGCCTTTTTTGATAGAAACATACCCAGCCTTTTGTAATTTATCGAGTTGCAGACTTAAATTTCCTGCGGATGTATTAGTCTTTTCTTTCAAATAAACGAACTCGGCTTCTTCTAATCCAACCAATAGAGAAACAATGGAAAGGCGAAGTTGCGAATGCAGAATAGGATCAAGGTCTTTAAACACGTGATAACTTCATTTTAAGTCCTGGAATAATGCTGACCATCACACTAACAAGAGATGCAAAAAGATATTGATGAGAGACATCCATATTTAGCATATAGGCACCGACCAGCATTCCGAACAAACCCATTACAATTGATAATGATTCTTTAACAATACCACCTGTAACAAATACTGTTAATCCTAACAACGAGCAAAAAACAGGAATTATAATAGCATTGTAACCATTGAACCCTGCAGATAAACAGAGCGTAATAAATGCGAATGCAAATCCTGAATAGGCAAACAAATAAATTTTATCTGCTAATGATTTTGCGGTCTCCCTCCTATCGTCTTGCTTAGATCGAATTGCAGAAACAATTCCGCCAATTGGAAATAACACCCAATAATAATGATTGAAATTGCTGATAAAGGCATCTGGATTAGAAAGTGAAAAATAATTTAACAGATAATAAATGGCAAGAATAGTTCCCCATAAAATATCGTAGAAATAAGCACCATTTGGAACCTTTCGTGCCTCTTGTATCGCCTGCTCGATTGTATTAATCGAATTTGTTAGATCCTGTTTTTCCATGTTTTTTTTACAAATATAAACTAGTTAATATTATTAACCAAATAAATTATTAATTTGAAAATTAGATGATGTACTAATTTGCTAATGCTTCACTTAATCTATGTGTTTAAATCAACCGATTTTGGATTGATGAATTGAACTTAATCAAATAGATTGTTGTATTATTTCAATTGCTCCCTCTCCATCTTCACCCAGCTTAAAAGAAACAATCCGACGAAGAACAAACAAGAGATCACCACAATGGAATTACGCATGCTGCCTGTGATGGCATTGATGTATCCGAAAACAAATGTCCCGACTACCGTTCCTGTTTTATCACAGACATCGTAAAAACTAAAGTAAGATGCGTGATCTTTTGTTTCAGGCAATAGCTTTGAATATGTTGAGCGTGATAACGATTGTATTCCTCCCATCACCATTCCAACACAACCAGCCAACACTATAAAGTAGGTCTGCTCATTAAAACCATATTTCTTATCGCAGAAGTAAGCAGCAACACTTAAAATTGTCCAGCAAATAATTGAAATGCGAAGGGCAATAATATTCCCGAACTTTTCTGATAATTTACTGAACAAAAATGCTCCCGGCACCGCAACAAACTGAATAATTAAAATCACAGCAATTAATACTTCAGAACTTAATTTCAATTCGCTCTTACCAAATAGTGTTGCCACATACATGACTGTTTGAGTAGCCATATTATAGAAAAAGAAGGAAAATAAAAATCGCTTTAATCGTGGTGTATGCTTTAACTCGCTCCATACTTTTTTTAACTCCTGATAGCCTTTCGATAATAACTGTTTATCATTCTTATTAGAGGTAGCTAATTCAGGAACATTTCTAAAAGTTATTTGCGCAAATCCGAACCACCATATACCGACTAACAAAAATGACAATCGTGTGGCCATACCTTTAGAAATATTTCCATACCACTGCGGAAACATCACCATCGTTAAACAAAAAATCAATAACAAAGAACTACCAAAGTAACCCATTGCAAATCCTTGAGCAGAGACTTTATCCTGATCTACAGGTGCTGCTATTTCAGGCAAGAACGCATTATAAAATACAATACTTCCTGCAAATCCAATCGCAGCGAGCATCGAACAAAACACACCAATGTAAATCGTTTCGACACCAGTAAAGAAATACATCATCGAACAAGAGATAGCTCCCATCGTACTAAAAAAGAACATGAACTTTTTCTTCTTCCCACTGTAGTCGGCCATAGATGATAATAACGGCGACAATAAAGTAATGACTAAAAACGCAGCTGATATCGCATAGGTCTGTAATGAATCACTGTTAAACGAATGTCCCAAAAATGTCACATCATTATTTCCATCTTCCGTTGCTATGGCATTGAAATAAATTGGGAACAAGGTACTCGTAATTACCAGCGAGTACGCAGAGTTAGCCCAATCGTACATGGCCCATGAGCGCAATACTTTTTTAGGTGCTGTGATTATTGATTGATGATTCATTAGTATTTGTTGTTGTCGAGCGAATGTAATAAATAATGCGCAAAAAAAATCCTGACAGAACCTACCAGGATTTTCTTTTATGAATACTTAACAATTAAGCAATCTGTGAACGAATGATGTTTAATGCACCACCCGCTTTGAACCACTCAATCTGATTTTCGTTGTAAGTATGATTCACTGTGATTTCTTCTGAACTACCGTCACTATGATTTAACACTAATGCTAAAGGCGTGTTCGGAGCGAAGCTTGTTAAGCCAACGATGTCAATCATATCGTCTTCAAGTATTTTATCATAGTCAGCAGGGTTAGCAAATGTTAAAGCTAACATTCCTTGCTTCTTCAAGTTTGTTTCGTGGATACGTGCAAATGATTTTACTAAAACTGCATTCACACCTAAGAAACGAGGCTCCATAGCAGCGTGCTCACGACTTGATCCTTCTCCATAGTTTTCATCACCCACAACGATAGTCCCAACACCAGCCGCTTTGTATGCGCGTTGCACAGCAGGAACTTCACCATACTCACCTGTAATACCATTCTTCACATTATTTGCTTTCTCGTTGTAGAAATTGATAGCACCTGTTAACATGTTATTACTGATATTATCTAAATGTCCGCGGTATTTTAACCACTTACCAGCAGGGGAAATATGATCTGTTGTACATTTTCCTTTTGCCTTTATCAACAAACGTAATCCTTTGTAGTCAGCACCATTCCATGAAGCAAAAGCATCTAGTAATTGTAAACGATCGCTCGTCGTACTCACTTCAATTTTTACATTAGAACCATCAGCAGCCGGTGCCTGATATCCCGCATCTTCTACTGCAAATCCTCTTGTCGGTAATTCATAACCGTTAGGGACATCTAATTTCACCTGAACACCATCAGCGTTTGTTAATGTATCTGTCAAAGGATTAAATCCTAAGTCGCCAGCTAACGCTAAAGCAGTTGTAATTTCTGGAGAAGCAACGAATGCATAAGTATTCGGATTACTATCCTGACGCGCTTTGAAGTTACGGTTGAACGAATGGATAATTGTATTCTTCTCTTGCTTCTCTGCTCCTACCCTTGCCCACATTCCGATACAAGGACCACAAGCGTTAGAGAACACCTTAGCACCAATCTGATTAAACGTATTGATGAATCCATCTCTATCGATTGTATAACGTACTAATTCAGATCCTGGAGTAATTGTAAATTCAGCTTTTGGAGTAATTTTTTTATCGACAGCCTGTTGCGCTAAAGAAGCTGCACGACTAATATCTTCGTAAGAAGAGTTTGTACAAGAACCAAT